>NZ_CP031834.1:4670000-4837721 GCF_003590645.1 Mesorhizobium sp. DCY119
CACCAGCCCTTCGCGCAGCTTGAGATGGATCATCTGGTTCAGCCAGGTCTGCCCGACATTGAGGATGAGCAGCACGGCGGCGATAACGGCGAAGATTTCGAGCTGATAAAAGAAGCCCTGGAGATCACGCCGCTCGAGCGCATCATAAAATGGCCGGTACCAGCGATTGAGCACGACCTGCCCTACCGCCGTGGCCACGATGACGGCAAAGATGGTGGCGCAGAGCCCCATTATAGTATTGCGCAGCGGCGACGAGCCGAACGCCCGCGTCATCATCATAAGCTGGTCGCGGAAACTTTCGTCGGCGGGCGTCGGTAAGGTCGCGGCCTCTTCTTGTATCTGGTCCGCCATCGTCGCAGATCCTTTCCTCGCAGCATCGGCTTTTGAACATAGTGCGTCGGCATCGCGACGCTATTCAATCCCGGTCTTCACACCGCGATGTGATTGCGCGGAGCCATGGCATCGCGTGGATCGGATCGACGGGCAAAGCGTTACGCCTTCTCCGATCACTCGATCACGGGATATCGCGATGAACACCGCAAATCTGCAACTCGAAGGCCTGTATCTGGCCATCGCTTCGATCAACAACCTGCTTGTCGCCAAGGGCATGGTGAGCGTCGAGGAGATCGACACTGCCCTTCGGCGCGCCGAAGCCAACGCCACCGGCGACGAGCGTGTCGTCGAGGACATGACGCCGGCCAACCGCGATGCCGTGTGTTTTCCGATCCGGCTTCTGCAGGCGGCCAACAACAGCCGGTCCGACCGCAACACGCCGACCTTCTCCGAACTCGCAAAAATGGTCGGGCAGACCAAGGAGCCTTACAACGATCAGATGTGAGGCAAGCTTTTTTCCTGCCAATCAACTTGCCCGACGCGAGGTGTGATGATTTGCTGGCAGTGTTTGGGAACACGAAGCGGCCGCAAGTGCCGCAGAGGAGAAAGCAATGCGTATTTCAGGACGTCTCGCCGGCATTCTTGCAGGTGCCGCAATCACGCTGGCGGCCGGATCGGCCTTCGCCGATGAGCCCATGAAGCTGAAGATCGGCACGGAAGGCGCCTACCCGCCCTTCAACAGCATCGCCGCCGACGGTTCGCTGATCGGCTTCGACATCGACATCTCCAATGCGCTGTGCGCGCAGATGAAGGCGCAGTGCGAAATCGTCACCCAGGATTGGGACGGCATGATCCCTGCCCTGCAGGCTGGCAAGTTCGACGCCATCATCGCGTCGATGAGCATCACGGAAGAGCGCAAGAAGCAGATTTCCTTCACCAACAAATATTATGTCACGCCGCTTTCGGTGGTGGCGCTGAAGGATTCCAGCCTCTCGACGACCGACCCTGCGGCCTATTCCGGCAAGACCGTCGGCGCAGGCCTCGACGACGCAGGCCACCTATGCCGACGAGGTCTACGGCAAGGCCGGTGCCGAGGCGAAGCTCTATCCCTCGCAGGATGAGGCGATGGCCGATCTCGCCAATGGGCGGCTCGACGCGGTGGTGGCCGATAAGTTCGTGCTGGTCGACTGGATGGACAAGACGGGCAAGGATTGCTGCAAGATGGTCGGCGATATCGAGGGCACCAATGCGCCGGCAGGCATCGGCGTGCGCCAGGCGGACAATGAGCTGCGCGAAAAGCTGAATGCCGCCATCGACGCGATTGTCGCCGACGGTACCTACGGCAAGATCGTCCAGAAGTATTTCACTTTCGACATCTATGGCGGTTAGGATTGCTGGCATCTACGGTGTGCGCCGGAGCGGGCACCGTAAACGGACAAAGCGCGGATAAACATTCGAAGCATGACGACATCCAGAAGCGCCAACTTCGCCTGCACCCTGCTGCTTGCCGCCACGGTCTCCGGCCAGGCACGCGCCGAGCCGGTGCAATTGCAGCGCACGATGGCCGACGGCGTCTATCATTGCGAAGTCTATGCGCTCGGGATGTTCATCCATCTCGGCGACATCATTATAAAGGGCCCCACCTATCGCGGTCCGGCATGGTTCGAACCCTTTGCCGGACCGTATAGATATGAAGTGACGCCCTTCGACGAGATCAACTGGTTTGGGCCGCTCGGCGGCTTCACCTCGGGCGGAAACTCCGTCGACCTGACGCAGGTCACCGTCAACACGGAGGAGAAGGCCTCGTTCGACATCATCATGCGTGAGGCGAGCGGTAGTTTTTCCGCCACGACCTGCGAGAAGCGGTAGTCGACGACTGCGCTTATGCGGCGGACGGCCCCGGATCGTCATCAAAGGGTGCAAGAACCCTTTCGATGGGCGTTGCCGGCAATCCCTCGGCGGAATGAACCAGCCGCAATATGGCGCCGCGTGGCTTTGGCACCGAACCGCCAAGGCCTAGCTTCAAACCTTCCGCCTCGCGCTTGGCAGCCTCGGGCTGATAGACGACTTCCTGAACGGTCAGCTTTTCCTCGGTCCCGTCCGCCCTACGGATGGTCATGGACTGCCCTTCGGCAAGGCCCATCAGGGCAAGGCCGCGCGGATTGGTGATCGATAGCACCGAACCGACCAGCCCGCGCAGCTCGTCATGGGCGATGATGCGTGTTTCGGCCGGGCCGTCATCGACGCGGTAGCTGACACGGCTCGACAGCGTGACGACCATCGGTGGGATATCGTCCCGGAACATGACGCTCGCGCCGTCGATCTTGCGCTTGAGGATTTCGGCGATCGGCTCGTCACGCCCGAGGCAGCGCTCCAGCATGACTTCGAGGATCGTGTAATCCTTGGTCGTCAGCAGGCAGGTTTCTCCATTCGACATGGCAAATCTCCAGCCGAACCGTTTTCACCCGGTTTCGGCTTCAAGTGTTGTGCTTGAGTTCGAAAGACGCTCCCCTGGACCGGACGCGATTTGTCCGGAGCAGGGGCTAGAATCCTGCGACGAGATTGCCTGAGCGGTGGATCATGCCGTCACGCCCGGTCCGACGCCGCGGCCAGCGCCGCCGTTTCGGAAGGAGCCGGCGCACCGGGTTTTCTCACGTCGAGCACTTCGAGTTCGTGCGTGCGCCCGTCGCGGGCCGTCCACGAGATCGACTGCCCGGGCGAAAGCCCGATCAGCGCCGTGCCGATCGGGGTGAGGATGGAGATTTTGCCCTGCGCGATGTCGGCATCGCCGGGGAATACCAACGTCACCGTCTTTGCCTCGCCGGTGTCCGGCTTGAACGTCACGGCCGAGCCCATGCGGGCGACGTCGTCGGGAATGGAGCCGTCGGCCACGACGCGCGCGCGGTCGAGTTCAAGCAGCAATTCCTCCGAGACTTCCGGATTGCGCTCTGCCATCGCATTGGCAAAAGCGATGAGCTTAGAATGATCGGAGGCGCCGATCCTGATATTGGGCTTGCGCCGCGCCCTGGTCTTTTCCTGCATTTTATTACCTGTGCTTGTGACCGCGACGGAATCCGGCTCTCGGACTTCGACGTGCGGTGCCGATTTCCGGCAGTATCAATGATGTTGGAAGCGCCGATGCCGCAGATTCAGAAAATGGGATGCTGCGGAAAAGTGTCGTACCGCCCCGCGGCTCGGGGGCGCATGGCAGCCGAGCCGGGGGTCAGCGTCCCGCGATGGGGCACACCCGCTGAAAAAACTTGAATCGTGTTTCGGCTGCGATCGACATGCCACGATAGTCCCGAAACTTCTCATGTAAGTCAAGCAACCGTCCAATCCCTCATTCGACGGGTGCTTGAAAAGGCCCTCACCCTCTTTCGAAGAGCAGCGTCGGCGAGCCCTTGTAAGTCGTCCTCGCCGCCTCGCGATAACCGAATTTTTGCGCGATGCGGATCGACGCGACATTTTCGGGATCGATGATGCAGACGGTTTTCGCCCCGCCGAAATGCCGGTCGGCCCATTCATGCATGGCGCCGACGACCTCCGTCGCAAAACCCTTGCCATGCACGTCGGACACGAAACCCCAGCCGGCTTCGGGCAGGCCTTCGATCGAAGGCTCCATCTTGCGCTTGGCATCCTGGAAGCCCGCCCCGCCGAGAAAACGGCCGGTTCCCTTTTCCTCGACCACCCAATAGCCGAAGCCGAGCAACTGCCAGTGCCCAAGATAGCGCAGCATGCGCGCCCACACGTCTTCGCGCGGCAGCGGCTGGCCGGTGATGAAGCGCGTATGGAGCGGATCGGTCCACATCGCCACGAAACCGTCGAAGTCCGACAGCCTGTGCCCGCGCAGGATGGTGCGGGGTGTTTCGATGACGGGGATTTCGGTGGCGGGCAGATCGGTCATGTCGATTCCGGATGTTTGTAGGGGAAGCCGTAGCATGGGTCGTGGCGACTGAATGAGGCCACGGTGGCGATCAGTTTTCTTCCAGCGGTTACAATAGCGGGCCATCGAGTGACGGCTACACCCCCACCCCTAACCCCTCCCCACAAGGGGGAGGGGGACGATTTCGTCGCCGTTGCCACCAGAAACGGTGAAGATTGGCGCTAAGCGGCGATGCAGCAAATTCCCCTCCCCCTTGTGGGGAGGGGTTAGGGGTGGGGGTCGTCCCGCCAAGCCCGCTTGACCCCACCCTCAATTTCCGTACCTGTACGCAGCAGGCAAATCTCTCCCGGCACCGGAAAGAACCACCCATGGAAACCACCGACCTGCTTCTCGCTATCGTCCATCACATCCTGGTCTTCTCGGTCGCGGCGCTGATTGCGTGCGAATCCGTTCTGACGCGTGGCGAACTGTCCGCCGCTGCCATCAAGCGGCTCGCCGGGCTCGACCGTCATTATGGCATCCTCGCCATGCTGGTCATCATCGTCGGCGTAGGCCGCGTCTTTTACGGCATGAAAGGTTGGGAGTTCTACGTCTACAACTGGGTCTTCTGGGCCAAGATGGTTTCGTTCCTCGCGGTCGGCCTCTTGTCGATCATCCCGACCATGCGCTTCCTGTCATGGAACAGGCAGGCGAGCGCTAACGCGAATTTCACCGTGCCGGCGGCCGAACTCTCCTCGGTGCGATTCTACCTGCGCGCGGAGATGGTCGGCATCGTCCTGATCCTGATCTTCGCCGCTGCCATGGCGCGCGGCTACGGCTACTGAGCAGCCGCCAGCGGCTCGATCGGCACCAGCGGCGCGGGAATATCAGTCGTCTTTTCCGCCGACTTGCAGATGTCGGCGATGACGCACATCGGGCAATCCGGCTTGCGCGCCTTGCAGACATAGCGCCCATGCAGGATCAGCCAGTGATGGGCGTGGCGCATATATTCGTCCGGAATGACCTTCATAAGCCCCGCCTCGACCTGTTCCGGCGTCTTGCCGGGAGCCAGGCCGATCCGGTTGCCGATGCGGAAAATATGCGTGTCGACCGCCATTGTGTGCTGGCCGAAAGCCATGTTGAGCACGACATTGGCGGTCTTTCGCCCTACCCCCGGCAGCTCGACAAGCTGGTCGCGGTTATCGGGAACCTCGCCGCCATGATCGCGAATCAGCGCCTGCGAAAGCGCGATCACATTCTTGGCCTTGTTGCGCCAAAGCCCGATGGTGCGGATGTATTCACCCACCCTCGCCTCGCCCAGCGCCAGCATCTTCTGCGGCGTATCGGCGATTGCAAACAGCGCCCGCGTCGCCTTGTTGACGCCGATATCGGTCGCCTGCGCCGAAAGCACCACCGCCACCAGCAGCGTGAAGGCATTCACATGCTCAAGCTCGCCCTTGGGCTCCGGGCGCTGCACGGCAAAGCGCCGGAAAATCTCGTGCACTTCAGCCGGTGAATAAATACAGGCAGGTTTTCTTGAGGCGCGGCGCGGCTTCGCGCCCGGCTGCGGCTTTTTGGGCTTAACCTGATCTTTGGGCTTGGGGTTCGTCATCGTCTTCCTATAATCTGGAGCGATGAGCGAGACAAACGCCATATCCGCCGCCGATCAGCCCTTCTTTCAGGCGCTGCTGATGCCGCACCGGTCGCTCGGCCGCACCGGCTTCCTGATCCTTATGGGCGCGCTGTCCTTCGGCTGGCTTGCCACCGGCGCCTTCTTCCTGTCCCGAGGCGCATGGCCGGTCTTCGGCTTTTTCGGCCTCGACATTCTCGCCGTCTACATCGCCTTCAAGTTGAACTACCGCGCCGCCCGCGCCCGCGAAGAGGTGACGGTTTCGCGCACCAGCCTCGATATCCGCAAGACAGCACCCTCCGGCCGCATCGAAGACCACCACTTCAACCCGTTCTGGGCGCGATTCTCGGTCGCCCGTCACGACGAGATCGGCATCACCGGCATGGCAGTCGATGGCCAGGGGCAGCATGTGCCGATCGGCAGTTTTCTCAACCCCGACGACCGCGAGAGTTTTGCTAGCGCCTTTTCGCGGGCCTTGGCGAAAGCCAAGGGGCGGTAGCTGCCCGAATCAAAACCGGTACCGCAGCAGCCTGCCGACCCGCCGCAGCGGCGGAAAGAAGTTCCAGAGGAAGATGATCCATTGGGACGACCAGCTCATACGAGAGACATGTTCGGGCTTGTAGGCAGAAACCTCCTCGATCAGCTCGAGACCGGGCGCTGCCTTTTCCAGATCGCGCGGATCGTTGATCGCCCAATGGAGTTCGGCTCCGGTAAGGCGAACCGAAGGCGTGAGGCTCACCAGCTTGAGGCCGAGATCGCTATAGGCGTCGCCGATGATCTCACCGCTCGCCAGATGCGAAACCAGCCGCGTGAACAGTTTTGGTCCCTCCTCGGCCGGCAGATAAGGCGTGATCCCCTCGGCCACCACCATGGCCGGACGGTCGCGGGGCACCTGATCCAGCCAGGCCGGGTCTGTCACTGACGAGGCGACCAGATGGTAGTTTTTGCGTGAGGGATAAAGCTTGCGCCGAAGCGCGATCACTTCCGGGTAATCCACATCGTACCATTCGATCCCGGCGGGTGGATCGATGCGGAAGACGCGCGTATCGAGGCCGCAGCCGATATGCAGCACGATCGCATTCGGGGTTTTGGCCGTGAAATCCATGACCCACTCGTCCAGCGTCTTGGCCCGGATCGCCAGCCCTACGCCGAGATCGTGGTCGACCTTCAGCCTGGCAAAGTCATAGTCGATCTTGCCGACCGCCTCGTCGGCAAAACGGTCCTGAAGCAGCGAATCGGGCTGCCTGCTTTCCAGCGCCTTGCCGTACAAGGTGATGAGCAGGGTTTCCTTTTCCTTCGTCAGGGTGACTTTTTCGCGTCCCATCTTTCCTCCCGATGTCGCGGCCAGTGTTATCTGGCCCCGGCAAGGCACCACGGCAAGTTTCGGGTGGTGCGACGGCCCCGTCTGCACGATATTCACCGGCAAGGAGACAATGTCATGAACGCTCAGACATCGATGAAACTTTCGCCGGTTCTTCAGCGCGAAATCACGCCAGAAGGCAGCGATTACGAGACCGTTCGCCGGGTGATCGAGAAGATCAGCCTCGACTATCGCGACCAGCCGTCGCTGGAAACGCTGGCGGAAGAAGTCGGCGAGACGCCGCCCGGCCTGCAAAAGCTGTTCACCCGCTGGGCCGGCCTGTCGCCAAAGGGCTTTCTGCAGGCGGTGACGCTGGACCATGCGCGCCGGTTGCTCGATTCGGGCATGCCGCTGCTCGAAACAGCCTTCGAAGTCGGCATGTCCGGCCCCAGCCGGCTGCACGATCTGTTCGTCACCCATGAGGCGATGTCGCCCGGCGACTACAAGACCCGCGGTGCCGGCCTCACCATCCGCTACGGCCACCACATCTCGCCCTTCGGCGTGGCACTCATCATGGTCACCGACCGTGGCCTCGCCGGCCTGGCCTTCAACGACGCCGGCAATGAGCGGGCAGCCTTCGTCGACATGTCGAGCCGCTGGCCGAACGCCACATATATAGAAGACATGTCCGCCACCGCGCCCTATGCCGCGCGCATCTTCGACCCGGCGCAGTGGCGGGCGGAAAACCCGCTGCGCGTCGTCATGATCGGCACGGACTTCCAGCTCCGCGTCTGGGACGCGCTGTTGAAAATCCCGATGGGCAAGGCATGCAGCTATTCCGACATCGCATCAGGCATCGGCACGCCGGCGGCCAGCCGCGCTGTGGGTGCTGCGGTTGGTGCCAACCCGCTGTCCTTCGTCGTGCCCTGCCACCGCGTCGTCGGCAAGTCCGGCGCGCTGACCGGCTATCACTGGGGCCTCACCCGCAAGCGGGCGATCCTCGGCTGGGAGGTGGGGCAGCTTTCGTGAAAGGCGTGAGATAGCCCCAGCCTGCGTATTTCAATATCCTTCCAAACGGATTAGCTTCCCGCGAAATTCGCAGGAGGCTTTTTCGTGATCACTGTCATCGGTTCCATCAATCTCGACCTCATCGCCACGGTCGATCGCCTGCCTGCCCCCGGCGAAACCGTGATGGGCAGCGCGTTCAAGACCGCGCCCGGCGGCAAGGGTGCGAACCAGGCGCTGGCCGCGGCGCGTGCCGGCGCGCAGGTGCGCATGATCGGAGCCGTCGGCAAGGACAGCTTCGCCAATGATGCGCTCGCCTGCCTGAAGGCTGGCCAGGTCGAGCTTTCCGGCGTGCGCGAGGTTCATGCAGCCACCGGCACCGCACATATTCTGGTCGAGGCCGCCGGCGAAAACGTCATCGCGGTGGTGCCGGGCGCCAATGCGGCGGTGCTGCCGGGCGACCTTTCAAACGCGGCCCTGCAAAAGGGCGAGATCATCCTTCTCCAGCACGAAATCCCGCTGGCCACCGTCGAAGCCGCGCTCGATGCGGCCCGCGCTGCCGGCAGCATAACCGTGCTCAACACCGCGCCCTTCAACGGCGCGGCTGCGCCGTTCCTCGAAAAGGCCGACTACATTGTCGCCAACGAGACCGAATTCGACCTCTATGGCGAGGTGCTGAAGCTGCAGGGACGCGACCGGCCCGCGCGCATGAAGAATTTTGCCGAAAAGACCGGCCGCACCGTCATCGTCACGCTTGGCGGCGAAGGCGTTCTGGCGGCGACGCCCGACGGGCTCATCCAGGTGCCGGCGCTGAAGATCAAGCCGGTCGACACAGTCGGCGCGGGAGACACTTTCTGCGGCTATCTCGGAGCCGGTCTTGGCTCGGGGCTCAGCCTTGAGGATGCATTGCGCCGCGCTGCAGCTGCCGGTTCGCTCGCCTGCCTGAAGCCCGGCGCGCAGCCGGCGATCCCGCTCAAGGCCGAAGTCGACGCTGCCCTTGCCGGCAACATGCCATCCTGACCGGGAGACCAGATTGAACCGCCCCACAACCAAGCACGCCATTCCACCCGCAGGCGAAATCTGCCGCATGTCCGCCGTCGAACTGACTGAAAAGATCAGGACGCGAAAACTTTCGGTGCGCGAGGTCGTCACCGCCTTTCTCGACCGCATCGACGCGGTCAACCCGCTCGTCAACGCCATCGTTTCGCTGCGCGACCGCGCCGACATTCTGGCCGAGGCCGACGCCGCCGACGCGGCACTGGCGAAGGGCATCACGCCCGGCCCGCTGCTCGGCCTGCCCGTTGCGATCAAGGACCTTGCCCTGACCAAGGGCCTGAAAACGACCTTCGGCTCGCCGATCTTTGCCGATTTCGTGCCCGACGAGGACGATTTCTTCGTCGAGCGCATGCGCAAGGCCGGCGCGATCTTCATCGGCAAGACCAATGTCCCGGAATTCGGCCTCGGCTCCAACACCTACAATCCCGTCTTCGGCCCCACCCTCAACGCCTTCGATCCGGCGCTGACCGCCGGCGGCTCCAGCGGCGGCGCGGCGGTGGCGCTGGCACTGAACATGGTTCCGGTCGCAGACGGCAGCGATTTCGGCGGCTCGCTGCGCAATCCTGCTGCCTATAACAATGTCTTCGGCTTCCGCCCGTCACAGGGGCTGGTTCCTGCCGGGCCGTCAAACGAGGTTTTCCATTCGCAGATCGGCATCGAGGGCCCGATGGCCCGCAATGTCGGCGACATGGCGCTGCTGCTTGGCGTGCAGGCCGGCTATCATCCGAGCGCGCCGCTGTCGCATGACGGCGAAAGCTCCTATCTCGCAGGCCTGCAAAACGGCGCGAAAAGCGGCCGAATCGCATGGCTCGGCGATCTCGGCGGCCGCCTGCCCATCGAAGCCGGCGTTCTCGACCTGTGCGAGTCCGCCTTGCAACGATTTGGTGAAGCCGGCTTCACATCGGAATCGCTGGTGCCGGCGTTCGATTTCGAAGCCCTCTGGCGCGCCTTCGTGACGCTGCGCCAGGCGACCAGCGGCTGCGAACTCAAGCTCCACTATGACGACCCGGCCAAGCGCGCCAGGCTGAAGCCCGAGGCGATCTGGGAGGCCGAGGGCGCAGAGCGCCTTACCGCGCCGCAGGTCCACGCCGCCTCCACCGTCCGTTCGGCCTGGTACAAAACCGTGCTGAACCTGTTCGAGCGCTTCGATTTGCTAGTGCTGCCGACCGCGCAAGTCTTCCCCTTCGACGTCACCACCCACTGGCCAGATAAAGTCGCCGGCCGCGCGATGGACAGCTACCATCGCTGGATGGAGGTTTCGGCTTTCGCCTCGCTCGCCGGCTGCCCTGCCGTCAACGTGCCGGTCGGCTTCGACGATCGCGGCCGCCCCATGGGCATGCAACTGATCGGCCGCCCGCGCGGCGACCTCGCCGTCTTGCAAGCGGCAGCCGCCTATGAGACCACTATGACGTGGGAAAGCGGGGCATAGACGGTTGGCGGCAAAGCCGGCCAGCCCCCGGCCGAAAGGGGGTCATGGCGAAATCTTCGAAGCAGACCCGGCGCCCCAGCGGCACTTTCTGGCAGCGCATGCATGTCAGGCTGGAACTGTTTCGATGGTCCGCCAGCCAAATCGCCGCCGGCCTCGGCGTCCTGGCGTTCATCGGCATTTTCGTGCTGCTTCCGCTTCGTTTCAATAGCCCAGTGGTCAAGCGCGAACAGACCGGCGCAGTCATAACATCGATCGCGGCGATTCCAGACAGGCCTAACCGTTTCGGAAACGGGGTTTCCTATAGATATGCGATCAAGTTGAACGGCACAGACGCGATCGCATTTGTAACCGATGACGCATTACGTCCGCATTCGATCGGTGCAATTGTGGAGGTAGAGCGCCGCACAAGGGCAAACGGCTGGGTGACGTATCATATGTTGCCGATGGGCCTCTGACCGTATCGTGGTGAATACGTAACCACCTCACGCTTGTTTGGAAAAATCCCCGATCTCGCCCTGCGCGGCGCGCAGCCATTCGTCGCGTGAGATCACCAGTGTCGCGGTATTCCTGCCGGTTCCGCAGACGATCTCGTCGCGCTCGAGCACGGCGCGATCGATCAGAACGCGTGTTCCGTTGATCGGCAGGGGGACGATCCCGCCGATTTCCATGTCTATCTTTCGCGCCACATCGGCAGGTTCGGCCATTTTGAGATCGGCGCGGCGCATGCCGAGCGCATCGGCGATCTTCTTGTAGTCGGCCTTGTCCTTCGCCCTCAAGGCGACGATGGCCAGGCCACAGTCGGAGTGCGAAAATGTCAGGCCCTTGACCATGTCCTCCGGATCGTGCGGCAGGATCTCCTTCGCATCGTCGAAGGAGATGAGCGGGGTGTGATTGTGAACCGAAAACACCGCGCCGGCCGTTTCGAGGAATTCCTTGACCAAGGGGCTCATGCGATTCTGCTCCTTCGACTGCGAGACACTGGACATTCCTCGATGCTGATGCTTGTTTTCAAGCAATCGGAGAGGAATACAAAAATGTCGCTCGAAGTCTATGCCGCCTATGTCGTCGCCTGCATCGTCATCATCCTGATACCCGGCCCGACCGTCACGCTGATCATCGCCACCAGCATGCGCCATGGCACGCGCGCCGGGCTGGCCAATGTCGCCGGCACTCAGGCCGGCATCGCCGTCATGATCGCCATCGTCGGCATCGGCCTCACCTCGATGATCGAGGGCATGGGCCACTGGTTCGAGTGGGTGCGCCTGCTGGGTGCCGCCTATCTGATCTGGATGGGCATCCAGATGTTTCGCTCCACCGGCAGGCTTGATGCCAACGGCGTCCCCCAGGCACCGCGCGGCGGCTTCTTCCTGCAGGGTTTTCTCGTCGCCATCAGCAATCCCAAGACGCTGATCTTCTTCGGCGCCTTCATCCCGCAATTCCTCGATCCCACCGGCAACTACGCGCTTCAGATCGTCATCATGGGCACCACCGCCCTGATTTTCGCAGCGATGTCCGATTCCACCTACGCCATCGTCGCCGGCAGGGCCAGCCGCGCGCTGTCAGCCAGCCGCATCAAGCTCCTGTCGCGCATCAGCGGCAGTTTCCTCATCGGCGGCGGGCTGTGGCTGGCGTTCTCGCGGGCGAAGTGAGGGGCTACGCGGTGCATTCCGCTTAACCTGCTGGCAAGCATCAGCCGTTCAGCACTTCATATAGATCGTCCCATTCCGGGTTCATCGCCTCGATCAGTTCGAGCTTCCATTTGCGCCGCCATTTCTTGATGCGTTTCTCGTCCACGATGGCGTCGCCTATGTCGACATAATCGCGATACCAGACCAGCCGCCTGACACCGTATTTCTTCGTGAAGCCGTCCGTCAGCCCCTCGCGATGCTCCCAGACGCGCCGCTCAAGATCCCCGGTCACACCGGTGTAAAGCGTTCCGTTCTTTCTCGACGCCAAAATGTAGACATAGCCGGTCATAGGTAAGGATGTGGCAGAACGAGCGTGCCAGGCAAGAAAATTCTATCAATGATTGCAGGAAATTAGCACACTTACCCGCCGCATCATCCTGGAAGCTGCCCCACCAACATTGACAACTAGCGAAGGCGGAACATGCCGTTCGTCGACCTTGGCGATTAGCGCTGACAACCGTGAAATCGTCATCCCGGGAACCGGAGCGAAGCGCAGGTTATCCGGGATCCATTGGCCGCAGCATCGTCAAGCATGGCCCGGCCCTCGTCTTGGCGCGCTTCAATACTGCAGCGCGAACTCAGTACCCGGCCGTGCTCATCAATAGATCCCGGCTCGCAGTCGCTTCGCTCCCTTGGCCGGGATGACGAAAGGGGAGACGCTTCCAACATTAACCTTGACGATTAACGATGTCAGACCATTCCGTTCGTCATCCTCGGGGCCGGAGCCGAACGAAGTTCGGCGGAGGAACCCGGGGATCCATGCCGGAACCTCGGTGGAATGTGCCGCGGTGCAGAACTGCCAAAGCTGAAGCTTGCGAACTGTGGGAAAGATTTTCGCCTGGTTTTCCGCCAACCCATTGATTTCACTCACGCCACACATTTTTTCACGCCCGCTTTTTCCACACCCATTGAGCATCTTTCATACTCCCAACCAGTTCCTCCCATGGGAACATCGGTCGCGACGGTGATCTGTGGGGAGGAACCGGCGCTTCCGGTTCGTCGCAAACGTAGCGATGAGCCCGGGGAGGTTCCGTCCGAGGGTTCCCCTGCGGGTATTACGGCCCGCGCGTGCTGGACGAGCACATAGGCCCTGCAAACCAAAAGGTTTGCAGGGAGCAGCGGAACGGACGGGAACAGAAATCGCCGGCGGGGCGCGGAAGCTGCGCCACTTACTTTACATTAGGAAGGCACGGCCATGCGCCCCGCTTCCCACCCTCGTAAAGGGAGTTCTTTGACAATGGCCAGACGGTGAAAACCGGGCGTGGCGATGATGAAGCGCGCCCGCGTTTTCTCCCCCTTGAGGGGGAGATGGCGCGAAGCGCCAGAGGGGGTCGTTCATGTAGTACTCGGCGCAAAAGGAGCGTCGGAGCACTGCCGCAGCGACCCCACCCGGCCCTACGGGCCACCCTCCCCTCGAGGGGGAGGGGAAAAGCTGGCGCTACAGCCGCCCCAGCCGCTCAACCAGCAGCGCAAAGAAACCATCATGGTCAATGTCGCGCATGACGGTGGCGTTCTTTTCGCGCTTGGTGACGCCCCACCAGTCGACGACCGTCATGCCCATGGTGAGTTCCGACGCCGTCTCGACCGTGACGTTGCAA
This sequence comes from Mesorhizobium sp. DCY119, assembly GCF_003590645.1. Taxonomy (NCBI): domain Bacteria; kingdom Pseudomonadati; phylum Pseudomonadota; class Alphaproteobacteria; order Hyphomicrobiales; family Phyllobacteriaceae; genus Mesorhizobium; species Mesorhizobium sp. DCY119. The sequence goes on from NZ_CP031834.1 coordinate 4,683,902, forward strand.
TGCCGGCCCTTGAAAAGCTCGGGCTTCAGAAGATAGGCAATGACGCAGGGGTCGTGCAGCGGGCCGCCATCTGTGCCGTATTTCTCCTCGTCGAAGCGCTCGAAGAATTCCAGCATCTCGGCGGTGGCGATGCCGACCTTGGTGCCGAGATCGCGGAAGGCGGCGATGCGCTTGCCGGTCGTCAGCGCCTTGTGGGTGACGTCGAGCGGCATCATGACGATCGGCACGCCGGAGCGCAGCACCACGTCGGCTGCCTGCGGGTCGACATAGATGTTGAACTCGGCCGCCGGCGTGACATTGCCGCCCTCGAAGAAGCCGCCGCCCATCAGCACGATCTCCTTGATGCGCGGGGCGATCTTCGGCTCGCGAATCAGCGCCAGCGCAATGTTGGTCAGGGGCCCAAGCGGGCACAGCGTGACGGTGCCGCTGTCTTCCTTCATCAGCGTCTCAACGATGAAGTCGACGGCATATTGCGCCTGCAGCGGCATGGTCGGCTCCGGCAGCTCCGGGCCGTTGAGCCCGCTCTGGCCGTGAACCTCTTCCGCCGTGACCAGCGTGCGCGCCAGCGGGCGGATGGCGCCGGCGAAAACCTTGGTTTCAGGCTTGCCAGCGAGTTCGCAGATCTTGCGCGCGTTCTTCTCGGTCAGCTTCAGCGGAACATTGCCGGCAACGGCGGTGATGCCGAGGATATCCAGTTCAGGGCTTGCCAGCGCAAGCAGTATGGCGACGGCGTCGTCCTGGCCGGGATCGGTGTCGATAATGATCTTTCTTGTGGCGGACATTTCCGTCTTCCCTCATGTCAATGATTGCAGGCTTGAACTTGTTTGCGCGGCGGACCATATCAGGATCATCGGGAAAAATGCCATCCGGGTTTTTCCCTTTTAGGTCGCTCTTAGAGGACACGAAAATGAGTCGCATGACGCCCTTTTCGAGCCCGCTTCTGCTTGGGTTCGATGCCATGGAAAAAACGCTGGAACGCTTGGCCAAATCTGGCGACAGCTATCCCCCCTACAATATCGAGCGCGTTCGCGGGGAAGAAGGCAAGGGCGAGACTTTGCGCATAACGCTGGCGGTTGCCGGCTTCTGCGATGAAAATCTGGAAGTCACAACCGAGGAAAACCAGCTCGTCGTGCGCGGCAGGCAGAACGACGACACGGAACGCGAGTTCCTGCATCGCGGCATCGCCGCGCGGCAGTTCCAGCGGACCTTCGTGCTCGCCGATGGAATGCGGGTGACCGGGGCCGAACTGAAGAACGGTCTTCTGTCGATAGACCTCGACCGCCCGGAGGCCGAAAGACTGGTACGGAAAATAAACATTTCGGTGAAAGACTGATTGTCGCCCGCCGGAACAAACAGCTCTAGAGCGGGTTGGTCACTAGGACGCCCCGCATACAGGAGGCTAATATGACATCTCTTGATCACAGACACGTTCTGACGCAGGCCGAACTCGCCCATCTGGGCGAAGGCACGGTGGCGTATCTGCGCGAAATCGACAGCGACGAGCTGAAGGGCAAGTTTCCGGGTCTTCCGGAAATCGCCTCGGGCACGACGCTTTGGGCGCTTTTCGCCGCCAACGGCCAGCCAATCCTGCTGTCTGACGAGCGCGACCGCGCCCTTGCCGGTGCGATGGAAAACGACCTGACCCCGGTCGCCATCCACTAACCGGCGTCTACGGAATTGCAAAGGGCGGCTGAAAAGCCGCCCCGAGCCAAATTTCACCGAAATGATTTCACGCTTCAGGCAGCGTGCGAGGCCTGCGTATCCGAAAGAAGCGCATGAATGGCCGTCGCATCGCGGGTGCCACGAATCTTGGCAACCGTATCGCCATCGCGCAGGACACGCGCAATCCGAGACAGCGCCTTCAGGTGATCCGCCCCTGCCCCCTCGGGAGCTAGCAGCAGAAACACCAGGTCGACGGGCTGGTCGTCCAGCGCCTCGAATTCCACCGGCGATTCCAGCCGCGCGAAAACGCCGGTAATGCGCTTCACGCCGGCGAGCTTGCCGTGCGGGATGGCGATGCCATTGCCCACACCGGTCGATCCCAGCCGCTCACGCTGCAGGATCGTGTCGAAGACTTCGCGCTCGGGAAGACCGGTAATGCTGGCGGCTCTTTCGGCTAGCAATTGCAGAAGCTGCTTCTTGGAATTCGCTTTCAAGGCCGGCATGATTGCCTGAACCTCGATCAGATCACTCAGATCCATTGCCAAATATCCTTTTCGCTGTCCGCACTGCCGGCAATCCCATAACCGGCAGCGCAGCCAGAAGACGTTGCCTATCCCTGCGCGACTTTTGTCGTCGAGGGGTCGATCCACCCGATATTTCCGTCCGGCCTCCGATAGACGATGTTGACCTGCTCGTTCCCGGCGTTGCGGAAAACAAAGACAGGGCTGTCCTTGGTGTCGAGCTCGATGACGGCGGATGCCACCGACATGGTCTTCAGCGCCACGGTCGATTCGGCGACGATCGCCGGCGCGTAGTCTTCCGGAAGCTCCTCCTCGTCGTCCCCCAGCGGCGCCATGACCGTATAGGCAACATCAGTGACGATGCCATTGGTCGCGCCGGGATTGTGGGACTTCAGCCGGCGCTTGTAGCGCCGCAAGCGCTTCTCGAAACGCTCGGCCGCAGCGTCGAAGGCTGCCGTGGGCTCCTGCGCTTCTCCGGCTGCCTGAAGGGCAATGCCGGTGTCTAGGCGGATCATGCAGTCGGCCGAAAAGCGCGAGCCGGACTTCACCACCGTCACATGTCCGGAAAAGCCGCCATCGAAATATTTATCGATGGCTTCGCCAATCCGTCCTTCGATGCGCGTGCGAAACGCCTCACCGATATCCATGTGCTTTCCCGATATGCGTAAATTCATCTGAAAACTGACCTTCCCTGTTCAGACTTCAAATTTGTTCGAGTTTATACCCGTAGTCGACGCGCACAAGCTACAGGGCGGGTTTCACGCCGAATTTAAGTCCGAACTTTCCGGTTAATCACAAGCCGTCTCCCGACGGAGCATTTTGTCTGCGGGCAACAGCCCGTCCCATGCGGGCGGGCTTCTAGTCACTTCATCAACACTTGTCAATGAAGGCAAAGTCAACGGCAAAAACGGCTGTGAATTAGCGGCCCGCGCTGGCCATGGCGCGCTTTTCGCGCCGCCGCTGCACCGACGAAGGAATATTCATACCTTCCCGATACTTGGCTACAGTTCGCCGAGCGATATCAACACCATCGCGCTGCAAGATATCCACAATGGCGTCGTCGGAAAGAACTTCCGCCGAGGCCTCCTCATCGATCAACTGCTTTATGCGGTCACGCACCGCCTCGGAGGAGTGAGCGTCGCCTCCGCCTGCCGAGGCAATGGCCGCGGTGAAGAAATAACGCAGTTCGAAGACCCCACGAGGGGTCAGCATATATTTGTTGGCGGTGACCCGGCTGACCGTCGATTCATGCATGCCGATCGCGTCTGCGACAGTGCGCAGGTTGAGCGGGCGCAATTGCCTGACGCCGTGAACCAGAAAAGCGTCCTGCTGGCGCACGATTTCGGAAGCGACCTTCAGGATCGTCTTGGCGCGCTGGTCGAGACTGCGGGTCAGCCAGTTGGCGTTCTGCAGGCATTCGGCGAGAAAATCCTTTTCCGCCTGATTCTTTGTCAGCGTCGAAACCTGGGTAAAATAGATTTGATCGACCAGAACCCGCGGCAATGTCTCGGGATTGAGTTCGACCGTCCAGCTTCCGTCGCTCGCAGCGCGTACCTCGACATCCGGCACGATCGTATCGGTGTTTCCGCCGGAAAAGGCAGCACCGGGCCGTGGATCGAGACGGCGGATTTCGGCCAGCATGTCGAGAAGATCCTCCTCGTCGACGGCGCAGAGCTTCTTCAACGTCTGGAAATCGCGGCGGGCCAGAAGATCGAGATTGTTGACGAGTGCCTTCATCGCCGGATCGAGCCGGTCGCGCCGGGCAAGCTGAAGCGCCAGGCATTCGGCGAGATCGCGGGCAAAAATGCCTGCCGGCTCAAAGGTTTGACACTTGCGGAGAACCTCGAGGACATCCGCCTCGCCGACACCCAGCCGCTCGGCTATTTCCTCGACATCGCCGCGCATATAGCCGATCTCATCGAGCGCGTCGGTAAGGTCGTAGGCGATCAGACGGTCAGCGGGATTGACGAAGGCAAAGGAAATCTGTTCGCCGACATGGTCGCGCAGCGTCAACGCCGCAGCTGCCATGTCCTCCATGTCGAACCCTTCGGACGCGCCAAGCGACCCGCTGCTGCCGGAAGCGGATTTCCATTGTGCGGCAAGATCCGGGCCTACCCGATCGCTTACACCAGGGTCGTCTGGGAAGACATTTTCGAGCGAGGTATCGAGCTTTTCCGACATGGCCTCGGCGCTCCATGCCGTATCCGCCTCGGCCCACTCCTCGCCGGCAGAATCATTCTTCTCCAGCCGGTCTCCCGCCGCGTCATCGCGCGGCTCGACGCGGTCGAGCAGAGGATTTCGCTCGATCTCCTCATCGACAAAATGATCGAGCTCGATATGGGTCATCTGCAGCAGTTTTATCGACTGCATCAGTTGCGGTGTCATCACCAGCGACTGTGATTGCCGAAGCTGCAATTTGGCTGCAAGGGCCATTGTTACTCACGCACTCCCGTATCCGTCGAATACGCCCACGACGAATTTCCCCGAACGCATAAAACTGGCCCGGCTTTTGCATGTCAAGGAAAAGGGGAAAGGAAGCCTATTTATTATGCAGCTTGCGGAAGCCGGAGCCGCCTGAAAAAGCAACGTCTCGCGGGATCACGCAAAAAGCACAGAAATTTAGAGCGTGAAGCCTTCGCCGAGATAAAGCCGCCGCACGTCCGGATCGGCGACGATGTCGGCCGCGGAGCCATGCTTCAGGATTTCGCCGGCGTGAATGATGTAGGCCCGGTCGATCAGCCCAAGCGTCTCGCGCACATTGTGGTCGGTGATCAGGACGCCGATGCCGCGCTTGGTCAGGTGGCGCACGAGCTGCTGGATGTCGGAGACGGCGATCGGATCGACGCCGGCGAACGGCTCGTCGAGCAGCATGTAGTTCGGACGGCTGGCCAGAGCCCGGGCAATTTCGAGACGGCGACGCTCGCCGCCGGAGAGCGAAATGGCCGGGGCCTTGCGCAAATGAGCGATATGGAACTCGTCCAAGAGCGCATCGAGATTTTTGTCGCGCTCCTTACGGCTCTTCTCGACCACTTCGAGCACCGCGCGGATATTGTTCTCGACGGTCAGGCCGCGAAAAATCGAGGCTTCCTGCGGAAGATAGCCGACGCCAAGCCTTGCACGACGATACATCGGCATGGAGGAGACGTCGAAGCCATCGATCTCGATGGTGCCCTTGTCCACCGGCACCAAGCCGGTGACCATGTAAAAGCATGTCGTCTTGCCCGCACCATTCGGACCCAAGAGCCCGACAGCCTCGCCGGCCCGAACGCCGAGCGACACGCTGTTGACCACGGTTCGTCCCTTGTAGGCCTTGGTCAGGCCCTGCGCGATCAAGGTGCCCTTGAAGCTCGCAGCATCCTTGCGCAAGGCAGGAGCAGCCGGCGCCGACCGACGCCCCGACAGGCGCGACAAGAGCGATGCAGATTGCGGCATTACTGTTTCTTGGTTCCGGTGGTGGCTCCAGGGGTCGATCCAGGAGTGATCGACATCATGACGCGACCGCTGCCCGAATTACCCTTCTTGCAGCCGTCGACATTGGCTTCGCCGGTCTTCATCTGCACCGTGAGCTTGCAGCCGACGAGCACATTGGGGCCGTCGGACATGACCACCTCGTCGCCCGACAAAACAAGAATCTCGGTCTTCATGTCGAACGTACCGCGATCGCCGGTGGCGACCTGCGTGTTGGATTTGACGTAAACCTTGTCCTCGACCTCGAGCCGGTCGATGTTCGAAGAACCGGTTGCGGCAGAACCGCCATCCTTGGCATAGAAAACCGTCATCTTGCCTGATTTCAGGAGTGTAGGCCCCTGCACGACGGTGACGTTGCCGCTGAAAATCGCCTTGTTTTCGGATTCGCGAACTTCCAGCTTGTCGCTTTCGATCTGAATCGGGTCTTTGCCCGACAGATTCAGGCCGGACAGGCGGCTCTGCGCGCTGTCTTGCGCGAAAACCTGACCCGGAGCCAACGTCATCACCGCAAGGCCCAACACCGCCCCCAGCGGCAGCCTCATTTTATTGCCCCACATTCTGGTCTCCGCTCGCGTTCTCTGCCGTCTTCAACCGGCTGGAATCGATGTTCATGCGCACCCGCTTCTCGAATATTAAAACCTTGCCATTTTCAAGGATCGTCATCGAGTCCGAGTTGATCTTGGCGCCTTTGAGCTGAATATCGACGGGGTCGTCCGTCTTCATTCCACCCTTGCCAATATCCAGATACGCCGATTTGAGCTTCGCCACCATACCGTCAGAGGTGGTAATCGTCATGGCGTCGGTGATCTCGAGCGTGTTCTTGTCGCGGTCATATGTGCCGTGCGGGGCAACCACGGTTGCCCAGTTTTCGGCATCGACCGGCAATTTCGCGTCAATGCCTTCGAGCTTGACGATGCCTTCATTCTGGAATTCCTGAATGGCACGCGCCGCAGTCATCTTGTAAGGCCGGTTGTCCTTGGTGAAGCCATCGAGCTTTGGATTGGCCATCACCAGCTTACCATCGGAATAGGCCGAACCGTCGGCACTGACCGCAACTTTCGCCGGTGTCGCCATGTAGGAATAGCCGACAAATCCCGCAGCCATCAGGACAGCGAGAAGCGGCAATGCGGTCTTGAGAAAGCGCACCCTGTAGGAATGCCGTTGGGCACTCTCAAACGCTCCGCGCCGGGGCTGGGATGGCCCAGATGCCTTAAGCGTGGACGCCGGATGGCTGTCGGTTTCTGTCGGTCGCGCCAACATATTGCCTTCTTGTTTTCCGGTTCGAAGCCGGGCCTTGCCGTATCGCGAATATCCTGCGCGAAGCAGGAAGCATCAAACGATTGAAAACCACGGAATTGTGGCACTAAACTTAAAATCTTCTCCGCATCAACCGGAAGGAAGGGTATCCGGAAATGTGCAAATCTTCGTGAAACTATAGCAAATCCGGGCCTGGAAGCCCATTGAAACGCATAGCCACCACCCGCCGAAAGGCAGCGCCTCTCAGACCTACACAGCAATATGGTTACTTTAATGTGAAATGCCAGCCCATTCGGCTAACCAAAGCAAGACAAGCCGATCCGCCGCAGCGATGAAACCGGTAGCCCTTGCAGGCCGGTTGGATTAAAACGACGCTTTCCCGCTAACACGAGGCTAGCATGGCAACGAGAGCCGACGATCTGATCGACCGCCGTCATTTGCGGCGCAAGCTGACCTTCTGGCGCGTTGCGGCGATTGCCATTGCCGCGATCTGCATCGCGGCAGCGTCGATGTGGTTCTACGACGACGAGTTCGGCGGCACTGCGGCCAACCACATAGCCAAGGTGAAGATCGAGGGAACGATCACCGAGGACGAGGAGCTGCTCGAACGCCTCGAAAAGATCCGCAAGGCAAAATCGGTGAAGGGCGTCATACTGTCGATCGATTCGCCGGGCGGCACCACGGCCGGCGGCGAAGCGATCTTCGACGCCGTCCGCGCGCTTGCCAAGGAAAAGCCGGTCGTCGCGCAGGTCGGCACGCTTGCCGCATCCGCGGGTTACATGATCGCTTCGGCTACCGATCACATTGTCGCGCGCAAATCGTCGATCGTCGGCTCGATCGGCGTCCTGATCCAGTATCCCGATGTCAGCGGCCTGATGGACAAGCTCGGAATCAAGCTGGAAGAAGTCAAATCCTCGCCGCTGAAGGCGGCACCGTCGCCGTTCAGGCCGACCACGGAAGAAGAGCGCACGATGGTTCGCTCGATGATCCTCGACAGCTACGACTGGTTCGTCGGCCTGGTGGAAGAGCGCCGTTCGATGACGCGCGAGCAGGTTATTGCGCTTGCGGATGGCTCGATCTTCACGGGCAGACAGGCGCTGCAGAACAAGCTGATCGATGAGGTCGGCGGCGAGAACGAAGCAATCGACTGGCTCGGTACCAAGGGGGTCGACGTCGATCTCAAGGTCGTTGAATGGAAGCCGAAGGGCAGCGGCTCAAGCCTGTTCTTCAGCAGTTCCATGATGCAGGCGGCCAGCCGCGCCCTCGGCCTGCCCGACGGTGGCGAAGAATTCCTGCGCAAGATTGGTGCGGATCGCTTGTTCCTTGACGGTCTCGTGTCGGTCTGGCAACCTTGAGACTCCGGCGGGCCGGCTTAAAAACGAATAAAATCATCCGCATACCATTACAAACCATTGGCGGGGACCGCGCTCATGATCAAATCCGAACTCGTGCAGATTATTGCCACACGCAATCCGCATCTCTTCCTGCGGGACGTGGAAAACATCGTCAGCGCCATCTTTGACGAAATCACCGATGCCCTGGCGGATGGAAACCGGGTGGAACTGCGCGGTTTCGGCGCATTTTCGGTAAAAAACCGCCCTGCTCGCACCGGCCGCAACCCGCGCACCGGCGATTCGGTCGAGGTCGAGGAGAAGTGGGTTCCCTTCTTCAAGACTGGCAAGGAACTGCGCGAGCGGCTAAACGCCGGCAAGTAAGGCAAAGGCCGTTTCAATCGAAAAAGGCCGGCCTGCACCGGGAATAGATATGCTCAATCGCTTCATGCTCATCGTGGTGTTCGTGCCGATCGCCATCATCCTGATCGCACTGGCGGTGGCCAATCGTGCGCCCACCGCCTTCACGCTGGACCCGTTCAATCCGGGCAATCCAGCGCTGACGCTGCAACTGCCGCTGTTTTTCCTGCTCTTTGCGGCAATTGCCGTTGGCATGATTGTCGGCAGCCTCGCCACATGGCTCAAGCAGGGGCGCTACCGCAAGCTGGCGCGCGTGCGCGGTCAGGAATTGCAGACGATGGCCGATCCGCGACCCATATCCGGCCAAACGAACCTGCCGGCAACAAAGCACTAGACGCGGCAGAGCCCGCGTCGCAGACCCACCACGCAAGGACCAGCAATGCAGATGATTTCGGCGGGCGATGTCGACCGCGCCCTCACCTTTTCCGGACTTGTGGAAACACTGCGCAAGGCCTTTCATGACGGCGCGATCCAGCCGGTGCGTCATCACCACACGGTGGAGCGCCCGACAGGTGCGGCCTCCACACTGCTTCTGATGCCGGCCTGGAGCGACTTCAATGCCGGGGGCGTTTCCGACGGCGGCCATATCGGCGTGAAGATCGTCACCGTTTCGCCTGACAACAATGCAATCGCCAAGCCGGCGGTGATGGGGCTTTACCTGCTTCTCGACGGCACGACCGGCGAACCGCAGGCGCTGATCGACGGGCAGCGCCTGACGCAATGGCGCACGGCCTGCGCTTCCGCGCTGGCCGCCAGCTATCTCGCCCGCGAGGATGCGTCGAAGCTACTGATCGTCGGCGCCGGCGCGCTGGCGCCATTCCTGGCCAAGGCGCATGCGGCGGTTCGGCCGATCAAGCAGGTCAGGATCTGGAATCGCACGCCCGCCAATGCCGAAAAGGTTGCAGCAGATTTGCGCGCTGAAGGCATTGATGCTGCGGCGAGTGCCGACCTGGATGCCGATCTGGGTTGGGCCGACATCGTTTCCTCGGCGACGATCTCGACGACTCCCTTGATCAAGGGCGCGTTGCTGAAGCCCGGCACGCATGTCGATCTGGTCGGCGGATTTACGCCAACCATGCGCGAGAGCGACGACGACGCCATTCGCCGTGCCCGCGTCTATGTCGATACCCGTGCCGGCGCGACCAAGGAGGCCGGCGATATCGTCCAACCACTGGCATCGGGCGTCCTGAAGGCAGAAGACATCGTGGCCGACCTGCACGAACTTGCCCGAGACCAGAAGCGCGGTCGCGAAACCGCCGATGAAATCACGCTGTTCAAGTCGGTGGGGGCCGCGCTGGAAGACCTGGCGGCGGGAATCGCGGTTTATGAGCGCAGCAAGGGCTGAGCGGACGCCATTTCTTGCGATGCGCCGGATGCTGTGGCAGAAGCGCGGCTGCCGCATCTGGAGTGTGCATGAAACCTTCGCGTGACAAACGCCGCGACAAGCGCCCGCAGGCCGATCGCTCTTCGCCGCAGGCCGGCCGAAGCGAACGCCCGGTCGCGCCGCGTCGCAACCCTGACGCTCCCGACGCCAAGCCTGTTCCCGAGCCGAAGGCAGCACCCCGCGTGCTGAAGCGCCGCGAAGGCGCACTGCCGGCCGAACGGCTGCCGGTTATTCTGGAAGTGTCTCCCAACGCCGACTACGCGCTGCTCGACAGCGGCGAAGGCGAAAAGCTGGAGCAATACGGCCCTTATCGCATCGTTCGTCCCGAAGGCCAGGCGATCTGGCAGAAGGCGCTGCCGGCGAAGGAATGGGCCAACGTCGATGCCGTCTTCACCGGCGATACCGACGAGGAAGGCATGGGCCGCTGGCGCTTTCCCAAGACGCCGCTCGGTGAAACATGGCCGATGAGCCATGACGGCATTTCATATCTTGGCCGCTTCACCTCGTTTCGCCATGTCGGCGTCTTTCCAGAACAGGCCTCACACTGGGACCATATGGCAAGCCTGATCCGCAACGCCGGACGCCCGGTCAAGGTGCTAAATTTGTTCGGCTATACCGGGCTCGCTTCGCTGGTGGCAGCACGCGCCGGCGCGGAAGTCACCCATGTCGATGCCTCGAAAAAGGCGATCGGCTGGGCACGCGAAAACCAGCTCATGGCCGGTCTCGGCGAAAAGCCGATCCGCTGGATCTGCGAAGACGCGATGAAATTCGCCGAGCGCGAAGAACGCCGAGGCAATGGCTACGACATCATCCTGTTCGACCCGCCGGCTTATGGGCGTGGGCCCAAGGGCGAAGTCTGGCAGTTGTTCGAGGATTTGCCGGCCTTGACCGATATCTGTCGGTCCATCCTGACGCCGAAACCGCTGGCCGTGGTGCTGACGGCCTATTCCATCCGCGCCTCGTTCTTCGCAATCCACGCACTGATGCGCGACACCTTCGCCGGCATGGGCGGCACCATCGAATCCGGCGAGTTGATCATTCGCGAAAAGGCAGCAGGCCGGGCATTGTCGACATCACTGTTTTCGCGCTGGGTGGCTTCATGAGCGAGCATCGCACCGGCGCGCCGGGTCAGGTCAAGGAAGTCACCAGCCTCGCCAACCCCTTGGTGAAGGACATCAAGGCGCTGGCGCTGAAGAAATTCCGCGACCAACAGAATGCCTTCATGGCCGAGGGCCTGAAGCTCGTCATCGACGCGCTCGATCTCGGCTGGTCGATCAAGACGCTGGTGTTCGCCAAGGCCGGGCTCGGCAACCCGACGATCGAGAAGGTCGCGGCGCGCACGGTAGCTGCCGGCGGGACCGTTCTGGAAGTCTCCGAAAAAGTGCTTTCGGCAATCACCCGGCGCGACAATCCGCAAATGGTGGTCGGTGTGTTTTCGCAGCGCTACCTGCCACTCAAGGACGTTCGCCCCAGGGATGGCGACGTCTGGGTGGCGCTGGATCGCGTGCGCGATCCCGGCAATCTCGGCACGGTGATCCGCACGGTGGACGCCGTCGGCGCCAAGGGCATCATTCTGGTCGGCGAGACGACCGACCCCTTCTCCGTCGAAACAGTCCGCGCCACTATGGGCTCGGTCTTCGCCGTGCCTGTGGCGCGCGCCACGACCGAGGCATTTCTGGCCTGGCGCAAAGGGTTTCCCGGCCTTGTCGCCGGCACGCATCTGAAAGGCGCGGTGGACTATCGTTCAGTCGATTTTTCCGGCCGTCCCGTTCTCTTGCTGATGGGCAACGAACAGCAGGGCCTTCCCGACAGCCTGGCCGAAAGCTGCGACAGGCTCCTGCGCATACCGCAGGCCGGCCGCGCGGATTCGCTCAATCTGGCCGTGGCCACCGGGGTAATGCTTTTTGAAATCAGGCGCGGCGCGCTGACACTCGGCGCGGAGGGCAATGCGTGAGCTGGAAATCCTTGGCTCTCTACGGCTTGCTCAGCGCCGTCGCCGTGGCGTTCGACCAGTGGATCAAGTTTCTGGTCGAAACCGAGCTCTTCATGCACGACCAGATCAACATTCTTCCTTTCCTGGCGCTCTATCGCACCTATAACACCGGTGTTGCCTTCTCGATGTTTTCGTCGATCGGCGACAAGGGGCTGATCCTGCTTTCGCTGGCGGTGGTCGCCTTCGTGCTCTATCTGGCGTTTCGGACGGGACCAGGCCAGGTTCTGGCAAGAATCGGCTTCGCGCTGATTATCGGCGGGGCAATCGGAAACCTCATCGACCGCACGGTCTATGGCCACGTCATCGACTACATATTGTTCCACACGCCGGTCTGGTCGTTCGCGATCTTCAACCTGGCCGATGCGTTCATCACCGTCGGTGCAGGGCTCGTTTTGATCGATGAGTTTTTCAGCTGGCGGCGCATGAAATCGGCGCCACCGTCGAGTGACTGATTTCGCGCAATACGCGTATTTTCGCGGCGACCGCTAAAATTAGAACGATCCGCCAAAAGCTTCCCTAAGGCTTCCCGTCTACGGTCGACGCATGAGCGTGGATTCCGTCGAAACCGAATTGCGAAGCATCGAGCGCGGCGCGGAAACCGAACCGTCGCAGGCGTTGCGGCGGCGGCAGATCGTATCGCCGCCGATCGCCCCGGAACTGCCCCGCCGCGCTTCCCGTGTGCTGATCTATGCGACGCTCGCAGTCGTGCTCGTATTCGCGGCACTCGCCAAGCTGGAGGGCGCGTCGGATTTCATCAGCGCCGGACTTCTCGTCACCGGTGCCGTTGGCCTCGCCATCCTCACCAGGGCTTTTCGAAACGAACGCAGGGCGGTTTCGCTGATCCGGGAAAGCACGGCCCGCAGCCGCGCCGAAATCGAGACCCTCGCCGACCGGATGTGGGAGCTTCAGGAAAGCGAGGAGCGCTTTCATGGGCTTATCGACGCTCTCGGCGATCTCGTCGTCCATCGCGATCGCGAGGGACACATCGTCTACGCCAACAAGGTTTTCGCCGAACTGATCGGCTCGGATCTGCGTAAAATCTCCGGCCGCACGCTTTCGGAGCTCGGCATCGAGGTCGGCATCGTGCCGGATGCGGCCTTCTCCGACGGTGAATGCCTGAGTTCGACCGATGTCGCCATTCGCGCGCCGGGCGGACCGCGCTGGTTTTCGTGGATCGAGCTTTCGGTGCGCGACAAGGAAACCGGCACCGTATCCCACCGGGCTATCGCACGCGACATCACCGCCCGCAAACGCGCCGAGACGGCACTCATCAACGCACGCGAGCGCGCGGAATATGCCAGCCAGGCCAAGTCCCGGTTTCTGGCGACCGTCAGCCACGAAATCCGCACGCCGATGAACGGCATCATGGGCATGGCCAAACTTCTTGCCGACACGGGGCTTACGCCGGAACAGCGAACCTATGTCGGCGCAGTCTCCACGTCGGCCAGCGCGCTTTTGGCGCTGATCGAGGATCTGCTCGATTACTCGAAGATCGAGGCCGGGCGGTTTGACCCGGAACCGCAGCCGACATCTCCGCGCGAGATTGCCGACAATGTCGTCGAACTGCTGGCTTCCCGCGCATTCGCAAAGAACATCGGGCTGGGGTGTCATGTCGCACCGGAAGTGCCGCAGATGATCACCGCCGATCCAGGCCGGGTTCGTCAGGTGCTGCTCAATCTCATCGGCAATGCGATCAAATTCACCGATGCGGGCGGCGTCCTCGTCGTCGTCACGCGGGTGACCGACGAGAATTCCGACATGATCCGCTTCTCGATTGCAGACAGCGGCCAGGGCCTTCGCAAAGGCGACCTCGAGCGCATTTTCGACGAGTTCGAGCAGGCCGACGGCACTTCCACGCGAACCCATGGCGGTGCAGGACTGGGGCTGGCGATCTCCAAGCGCATCGTGCAGTCGATGGGCGGGACGATTTCGGTCGAAAGCAGCTACGGCAAGGGATCGGAGTTTTCCTTCGCCATTCCGGCTGCCGACGCAATCGACGGCGGTAATATTCGCGGCATGGTTCTCACCGGACGCCGGGCCGTCATCCTGTCGTCAAATCGGGCGGAGGCCGAGGCCATCGCCCGCTCGATCAGGGCGCATGGCGGCATGGTCGAGATCGCCGAGACACAATCGCAGGCGATCGCGCTGGCCAAGGGCTGCGACACGCTGCTGATCGATGCCGCACTCGAGAGGAACGACGGGCGCTTGCTCAGGCGGCTGCGTCAGGCCGGTTTTGATACCTGCCAGGCCGTCACGCTGATTGCGCCGACCGATCGCGGCATGCTCGGCGATTTCAGAAGCAGCGGTTATTCGACATTCCTCGCGCGTCCCGTTCGCGGCGAAACCTTGCTGCGCGTTCTGCTGACTGCCGGCTCGGGCGCGCTTCAGACAGTGGAGGCCCCGAAACGCCGGGCGCCGTCCAAACCGGGAAACAAGCGTCAGATCGGACTGTCCATCCTGATCGCCGAGGACAATGATATCAACGCCATGCTGGCGCGCGCCGCCTTGCTGAAGGCCGGCCATCGCGTCGATGTAGTCGGAAATGGTAAGGCCGCCGTCGAAGCAGTGACCGGCAGCACACGAAAACGACGCTACGACGCGGTGTTGATGGACCTTCATATGCCCGTCATGGACGGGCTCGACGCGATCGCCGCTATCCGACGCCATGAAGAGGAAACCGGAACGACGCCGGTGCCGATCATGGTGCTTTCGGCGGATAGCCAGGAAAAAACCCGTCATGCGGTTCTGGCCCATGGCGCCAGCGGCTTCGTCACAAAGCCACTCGATCCGGCGGCGTTGGTACAGGCGGTGAGCGAACACGCCGCAGTCTGACCGCGCCGGGATTTGGCCACACCAACACAATCGCTTAGCCGGCTTTGCTGTTTCTGAACGCACGGCAATGATTGCCCTGGAGAATGGTTCAAGCTACAGTCACAATCCTGTTGCACTCCCCCTTTATCCCGCACATGTGGGATGGCTCGAAGGAGAATCACCCGTGCAGACAGCGTTGCCGGAGCGGGATACATTTCTGAACGCCAATGGCGCCGCGATCATCGCGCGGCTGGCCGATGACGTTTTTCGAAGCGAAGCCTTGGGCCGAATAGGCAATCTCGAAGTTCGCCTTGCGCGCGATCCGGCAGAAATAGCCGCTGCGCAGGAAGTGCGTTATCGCGTTTTCTACGACGAACTTGGCGCCAAGCAGAGCCTCGCACATTCGCTGGACAGGCGTGACGCCGACCGTTTCGACGCGATTTGCGATCACCTCCTGGTGCTCGACATGTCGCTTGCTGGCCCCGCCCATAGCCGAATCGTCGGAACTTACCGGCTGTTGAGGCAGGAAAGTGCCGTTGCGGCCGGTGGCTTCTATTCCGAAGACGAATTCGAGCTGAAAAAGCTCATTGCCCGCCATCCCGGCCAGCGCTTTCTCGAGCTCGGGCGCTCCTGCGTGTTGCCTGAATATCGCTCCAAGCGCACCATAGAGGTGCTCTGGCAAGGCATCTGGGCCTACATCAATCACTATGACGTCGGCGTGATGGCCGGTTGCGCTTCGTTCCACGGCACGGTGCCTGCGGCCCACAGCGAAGCACTTTCCTATCTGGCTCACAATTGCCGGACCAGCAGCGCCTGGGATGTTCGTGCCATTCCGAGCCGCTATTGCGACATGGACCTGATGCCGGCCGAGGCGATCAACATCAAATCGGCAATCGCGGCTATGCCGCCGCTGATCAAGGGCTATCTGCGGATCGGAGCCCGGATCGGCGATGGTTGCGTGATCGATGAGGATTTCGGCACCGTCGACGTTTTCATCGTCATGCCGGTGAAGGAAATCAGCGCCCGCTACGTCAATTATTACGGCGGCGAGGGCCAGCGCTTCGCTGCCTGATCACCCGTGACCGCCTTTGATCAGGGAATGTCTTCCGGGCGGCGTCCGGGACGGCTTTTGTAGGCAGGGAAGGCCCAGCCAAATTTGAGTGCCCCTGCCCGCACGATGAAGGCGGTCGCAAACGCTGCCAGCGCAGAGACGGGCAGTGGCGCACCCGCGACATCGGCAAGCGTGAAGACAGCCGCCCCCGCCATCGCCGCCGTCACGTAGATTTCCGGGCGCAAAAGTACTGATGGTTCACCGGCAAGAAGGTCGCGCAGGATGCCGCCCAAGGTGGCCGTGAGCATGCCGGTGACGACTGCGACAGTCGGAGAGCCGGTAATTGCCATGCCCTTGGCGGCTCCCATCGCCGAATAGGCGGACAGGCCGAGCGCATCCAGCCAGAGCAGGAGCTTGTAGCGGGATTCGACCATGTGCGCGGTGAAGAAGATGAGAACAGCTATGACGGCGCAGATC
Organism: Mesorhizobium sp. DCY119; assembly: GCF_003590645.1. Taxonomy (NCBI): domain Bacteria; kingdom Pseudomonadati; phylum Pseudomonadota; class Alphaproteobacteria; order Hyphomicrobiales; family Phyllobacteriaceae; genus Mesorhizobium; species Mesorhizobium sp. DCY119. The sequence continues at coordinate 4,700,277 of NZ_CP031834.1, forward strand.
AGCACATAATCGGGATTGCGGACCCAGAAGACGGGCGCGCCGAGTATCAGGTCGCGGAACGTGCCGCCGCCTATGCCGGTGACACTCGCCAGGAAGAGAAAACCGATGATATCGAGCTGCTTGCGGGATGCTGCGAGCGCGCCGGTGGCCGCAAAGACAGCCACGCCGGCATAGTCGAGAAGCAGAATCGGGTTCATCGCCACCGCCGCCAATATTTTGCCGGAGCATGGTCGATCCCGAAACGCCATGCAACGTCCGCGCCGACTTATGTCATTGCGGCGCGCCCGTCGAAGGCTAGGATCAGGCGTCCTTTTCGGCCTGCTCGTTGATGGGACCGGGCTCAGCCTGCCCGTCCGCCGAACCGGTTGCGGTCGAAGCTTCGGCCGGAGCCGCCTGCTTGGGACCACCCTTGGCAACACCGACCATGGCGGGGCGCAGTACGCGCTCGCCGATCGAATAGCCCGGCTGCACGACCTGAACCACGGTGTTGGCCGGCACGTCGGGGTTCGGCACCTCGAACATCGCCTGATGGAAATGCGGATCGAACTTGGCGCCCTGCGGCTCCAGCTTCTTCACGCCGTGGCGTTCGAGAGCCGAAAGCATGGCGCGCTCGGTCATCTCGACGCCTTCGATCAAGGCCATGAAGCCCGCGTCTCCAGCTGCTTTGGCTTCGGCCGGAATGGCTTCCAGCGCGCGATTGAGGTTGTCCGAAACCGACAGCATATCGCGCGCGAAGTTGGCCACGGAATAGGCTCGCGCATCCTGCACGTCGCGCGCGGTGCGCCGGCGCAGGTTCTCCATGTCAGCTGCAATCCGCAGAGCCCGCTCCTTGAGCTCTTCATTTTCCTTCATCAGCCGGACAAGCGCTTCATAGTCGCCCTCATTGGCAGCGTCGCGCGCTTCGGCAGCAGCCTCGAGGGCCTCGTTCTCTTCGGGCGCGCGTTCTTGTTTTTCCTGCTCGTTCATCGCCATGTCCCGTCATTCTCATAGGTTCGGAAGTTGGGCCCGATATCGAGGTTTGACGGGCAAAAATCAAGGGGTAAGGCGGTTGGACGACACCCTGGAAGCGGTTTCGCCGGATATTCCAAGTCAGTCCTTCCATTGATTCCATTTTAATTAAACCTTTACCCTAACGACCAACGGCGGTTGCATAAGACCATCGATGGAGGAACCATTCCAACGCACAGGGAGTTCTTCACCCAACAAAAGGTATTGGGACGATGCCCCGCAGTGACAATGAAAAATACAGCGCCTTAGCTTTGGAGATCAGACGCCAGCTTGGAACCGAACCGGTGAAAAGGTTCGTGCGGTCCCTGCCGGCGTTTGCACCTGAACAGGAGGCTCCGCGCAAGCTGCGTGATCTCTTGGGCAAGCTGGAGCGGGCAGAGGCGCTGGCCAGCACCGCGACACGCCGCCGCTAGGGTCATCGCGCGCCACTTAAACTTCTTGCAACCGGCGCGGTGGCCTGTCTATGGTCGCCGATGAACATTGCCCCCGATCTCCACACTCGCTCCGGCGAACGCGCCTGGCTGAAAATTCTCGCACGCTACCGAAAACCCAACCGGGGCCGAAGTGCGCTTGAACTTGCCATAACTGTTGTTCCTTTTGCCGGTTTATGGGCGCTTTCCTGGGCCGCTGTGCATTACGGCCATTGGTGGGGCCTCATTTTCATTGTGCCGGCCGCCGGTTTCCTGCTTCGGCTTTTCATGATCCAGCATGATTGCGGGCACGGCTCCTTCTTCGCCCATCGCTCCTCGGACGACTGGACAGGCCGGGCGATCGGTGTCCTGACGCTCACGCCCTATGACTACTGGCGCCGCGCGCATGCCGCGCATCATGCCACTGCCGGCAACCTGGACGAGCGCGGCGTCGGCGACATAACGACGCTGACCGTTGCCGAATATCGTGCCCTTTCGCCAAGAGGCCGTCTCGCCTACCGGCTGTACCGCCATCCAATCGTGATGTTCGGTATCGGCCCCATCTGGCTTTTCCTGTTCAAGCAGCGGCTGCCCTTCGGCATGATGCGCGCCGGCATGCTGCCCTGGGTTTCGACCATGGCGACCAATTTTGCGATCGCCGCCCTATCGGTGGGCCTGATCTGGCTTATCGGCATCGTGCCGTTCCTGATCGTGCATCTGCCTATCGTCGTATTGGCGGGTGCTGCAGGCATATGGCTGTTCTACGTCCAGCACCAGTTCGAGGACACCCACTGGTCTGAAGGCCAGGACTGGGAATTCCAATACGCCGCGCTGCATGGCTCGTCGCATTACGACCTGCCGCGCGTCTTGCGCTGGCTCACCGGCAATATCGGCATCCACCATGTCCATCATCTGTCCAGCAAAGTGCCGTGCTACCGGCTTCCCGAGGTGCTGCGGGATTTTCCGGAGCTGCAAAACGTTGGACGCATCACGATCATGGAAAGCTTTCGCTGCGTGAAACTGGTGCTCTGGGACGAGAACCGGAAGAAGCTGATTTCCTTCCGGGAAGCGCGCGCGATCGCCTGAAACAGCAAGGCAAAAGGCCGCTGCGGATTACACGTAGCGGCCTTGGAATCAGAACCAATTCAAGCCGCTTGCCGCGTCTCGCGCATCATGGTCTTGCCATGGGTGACTTCGCTCCCGAGAACTTTCAGACATTCGCGCATGAAGGCTGCGAGCCCCGGCCAGCCCTTGGCTGACACGAGATTGCCATCGACATGCGCGCCATTCGGCGCGACGTCGATATAGATGCCGCCGGCCAGGGTCACTTCCGGCTCACAATACTGCAGCGCCGCCACCTCCCTGCCGCGCACGACGCCGTCCACGGCAATCAGTATTTGCACACCATGGCAGATGGTGAAAATCGGCTTCCCGGTTTCGTGGAAATGCCGGACCATCGCCTGCACGCGCTTGTCGATGCGGATATATTCCGGGCCGCGGCCACCAGCGGCATAGACCGCGTCGTATTCGTCGAGCTTCACTTCCGAAAACGTCTTGTTGAGAATGTAATCGTGGCCGAGTTTTTCGGTGTAGGTCTGGTTGCCTTCGAAATCGTGAAGCGAAGTCTTTATCGCCTCACCGGCTTTCTTGTCGGGGCACACGACATGCACCGTGTGGCCGACCGCATGCATCGCCTGCTCGAAAACAAAGATTTCGTATTCCTCGGAGAACTCTCCGACCAGCATCAATATCTTCTTGCCCGGCATTGGTTTCCTCCCTGTGCCATCGATTTATTTCGTTGCTCGAAATAATGCAGGCATCTTAAGACGCGAGTGGCGAAAGGAAAAGCCCAAATCGCCAAACTGGTCGGACCAATATGCGAGAAAGTGGGCGATCCTTTTGCTCATTCGACCAAGGTGGCTGGAAGTAAACTCAGGTGGTAAGGCCAATCAGACGCCGGCCTTGATCATGTCTGCCGCTTTCTCGGCAATCATGATGGTCGGGGCATTGGTGTTGCCGCCGATGAGCGTCGGCATCACTGAGGCATCGACGACACGCAGGCCCTGGAGGCCGCGCACCCGCAATTGCGAATCGACCACCGCCATGTCGCCCTTGCCCATGCGGCACGTTCCGACCGGATGATAGATGGTGTCGGCACGGCTTCTGATCTGCTTCATCAGCTCCGCATCGTCATCGTTATCGCCCGCATGGAGCGGCCTGTGCCGGTATCGCGCGAGCGCAGGCGATCCGAGGATTTTCTGCATCATCCTGGTGCCCTTGAGGAGAAGCGCTGCATCGCGCTCATCCGATAGGAAACGCGGATCGATGCGCGGCGCGGCCGTTGGATCGACGCTGGCCAGCCCGACCTCACCGCGCGAATGCGGCCTGAGCACACAGACATGGCAGGAGAAACCAAAGCCGTAATGCAGCGTGCGGGCATGGTTTTCGACGAGCGCGACGACGAACTGCAATTGCAGGTCAGGCCGATCCAGTGAGGGATCCGACTTAAGGAATGCGCCGCCTTCGGCACCTGGAGAGGCGATCATGCCGGTTCCGTCACGACGCCATTGCAGCATGTGCCGGATAAAACTCACTGCGCCGCGAGGGCTCAAGCCGAGCATGTCGGTTTCCCGCGACCGCCAGCCGACGACAAAATCGAGATGGTCCTGAAGGTTCCTGCCGACGCCCGGCAATTCGTGGACCGTCTTAATGCCGTGAAGGGCGAGTTCGTTGGCCGGTCCGACACCGGACAGAAGCAGAAGCTGCGGCGAACCGAAGGCCCCGGCTGAAAGAATGACTTCCCGCCTTGCCGAGGCGACTTCCTCGCGGCCTTTGACGCGATAGCGAAGACCGGTGGCGCGCTTGCCGTCGAACACGATGCCGGTCGCATGGGCGTGCGTGATGACCGTGAGGTTGGGCCGGTCCATGGCCGGATGCAGATAGGCCGCCGCCGCCGAGCAGCGTTCGCCATTGCGGGCGCCACCGGCGAACTGCGTTACCTGAAAGACGCCCGCGCCCTCCTGCTCGGCACCATTGAAATCGTCATTGGTGCGAATCTGGTTCTCGGCGCAGGCTTCGATGAAGGCGCTGGTGATCGGGCGCGGCGAACGCTGATCCGACACTTTGAGCGGGCCGTCACCGCCATGCAAGGCATCGCCGCCACGCTCATTGCCCTCGGAGCGCCGGAAATAGGGAAGCACTTCGTCCCAGGACCAGCCGTCGCAGCCAAGCTCGGCCCATTCGTCGTAGTCGCGGCGATGCCCGCGAATGTAGAGCATGGCATTGATGGCACTTGAGCCGCCAAGCGCCTTGCCGCGCGGCTGATAGCCCTTGCGTCCGCCAAGCCCTTCCTGCGGCACGGTCTCGAATGCCCAGTTGTTGATCTTCGGCCTTCCGGGCAGCAGGGCAACGATGCCGGCAGGGGCGCGAACGAGAATGTCGTTGCCGGCACCACCTGCCTCGATGAGGCATACCTTGATCGACGGGTTTTCGCTCAATCGCGCCGCAAGCGTCGCGCCGGCGGAGCCGCCGCCGGCGATGACGTAGTCAAAGCCCATGGTGTTCTCCCTCGCATCCGGCGGATGTTTCCGTCCGGCGACGAAAGAGAATGCCTAATCATCAAGGTTGTAAAGACCGCGCAGGACTACCGCAGCGTCAGTTGGCAGGCACGCGCCGCCAGGAATATTTGGGGCCCTTTTCGGCCGGCTTTGCAGTCGGCTGGTAGTAAAGCGGGATGCCGCCCGTCTGCCCGGCTTCAAGCCGCGCGATCAAGGTCGGGTGCGACACCTCGAATTCATTGAAGCCAAGCCGCAGCATATGCGGCAGCTGGTCGATCAGCACCTGACCGGTGGCGCGGACAGCGCCTTCGAACTGATAGCGGCTTCTCAGCAGTTCGGCCTTGGAAAAGCTACGGCCATCGGTGAAGGCCGGAAAGGCCAGCGCCACCAGCGAAAGCTGGTCGAGCAGATCGACGATCGTCTCGACGGCATCACCGGGCTGCAGCAGCACGCCAAGGCGCTCCCTGGCCGATTTGCGCACTTCCGGATCGAGATCGAGAAAGACTTGAAGCGGCAGGATGAAACGGCCATTGCCTGACAGCGCTTCCGCACCTTCGGCATGGGTCCATTCTTCCTCGCGAAAGCCTTCAGGCGTCCACAGGCGCGTTTGCGCGTTGGTTTCGGTCATTCAGGCGGTTCCTAAAGCGAAGAATTGTTCAGCGTCTGGTCGAGGCCAGGCAAATGAATGCCACATTCGGTTTTTGCCTGTCCAGCCCAGCGGCCGCTACGTGCATCCTCGCCCGGCTTGACGGGCTGCGTGCAGGGAAAGCAGCCGATCGACAAATAGCCATAGGCGACGAGCGGGTTCTCGCGCAGCTTGTGGCTGCGCATGTAGTCGGCCAGATCGCCGGTGGTCCAGCGTGCAAGCGGGTTAATGCGGATGCGCGGGCCGACGGCCTCGAAGGCGGGCAGCGCCTGCCGGGTCGCCGCCTGGAACCGCTTTCGCCCGGTGAACCAGGCCCGGAAAGGCTCGACACCCCGCGCCATCGGCTCAACCTTGCGGATGGCGCAACAGGCCTCGGTGTCCGTCTGGTGAAGCAGCCCGGTAGGGTCATGACTGTCGAGCGCTGCCTGCTCCGGCGTGATGATGCGCACGTCGGTCAAGCCGAAGTCGGCAACCAGGGCGTCGCGATAGTCCAGCGTCTCGCCGAAATGCTTGCCTGTATCCAAGAAGATGATCGGAACGGTGCGGTCGACAGCGGCAATCATGTGCAGAAGCACTGCCGAATCCGCGCCAAACGACGACACCGCCGCAACGCCGCGCGCAAAATGGTCGATCACCGAATGCTCGATGATCTCCAGCGGGGTCAGTTCGCCATAGAGCCTTTCAAGCGAGGCAGCCGTGGCTTCCGCGTCAAGCGGCCTTGGCTTCGCTGCCATAGAGCGCCTCCTTGAACGGCGCGGCACCGACACGGCGATAGGCGTCGATGAACTTCTCAGTCCGGTCGTTCCGTATGCGCAGATAGGTGTCCACCACCGTTTCGATAGCGTCGGTGATCTCCTCCGGGCCGAAGCCACGGCCGACGATCTCGCCGATCGAGGTGTGCTCGTCACCCGAGCCGCCAAGCGTAACCTGATAGAGCTCCGCGCCCTTCTTCTCGACGCCGAGGATGCCGATATGGCCGACATGGTGATGGCCGCAGGCGTTGATGCAACCGGAAATCTTGAGCTTCAGCTCACCGATGTCGCGCTGGCGTTCCAGCGAGGCGAAGCGCCGCGAAATCTCCTGCGCGACCGGGATCGAACGGGCGTTGGCAAGCGCGCAATAGTCGAGGCCCGGGCACGCGATGATATCGGTGATAAGGTTCGAGTTGGCGGTCGCCAGATCGATCTCGACCAGCGCATCATAGACGGCCTTCAAGTCGGCGCGGGCGACATGCGGCAGGATCAGGTTCTGCTCATGGCTGACACGCAGTTCGTCGAAAGCATATTTTTCGGCGATGTCGGCAACGGCTTCCATCTGGCTGTCGGTCGCATCGCCCGGAGCTTCGCCGATACCTTTCAGCGAGATCGTGACGGCGGCATAATCCGGGTTCTTGTGGGTAAGCACGTTCTGATCGAGCCACTCGCCGAAGCTGCGGCTGTCGAGGCGCGCGGTCTTCACCGCCTCGTCGCCTTCCGGGCGCGCAACGAGCGCCGGCGGAGCGAAATAGGCCTCGATGGCGCGGACATCAGCTTCCGGCAGCTTGAGTTCGCCGTCCTTCAGCGCTTCCCACTCGGCCTCGACCTGGCGGGTCAGTTCCTCGACGCCGGTCTCGTGGACGAGGATTTTGATGCGCGCCTTGTATTTGTTGTCGCGGCGGCCGTTGAGGTTGTAAACGCGCAGGATCGCGGTCGTGTAGGACAGCAGATGCTCTTCCGGCAGGAAGTCGCGGATCTTCTTGGCGATCATCGGCGTGCGGCCCTGCCCGCCACCGACATAGACGGCAAAGCCGAGTTCGCCCTTCTCGTTCTTCTTCAGATGCAGGCCGATGTCGTGCACTTGGATGGCGGCGCGATCACGCTCGGCGCCCGTCACCGCAATCTTGAACTTGCGCGGCAGATAAGAAAACTCAGGATGCACCGAGGACCATTGGCGCAGGATTTCCGCATAGGGGCGCGGATCGGCGACCTCGTCGGCGGCAGCGGCGGCGAAGTGGTCGGCCGTCACATTGCGAATGCAGTTGCCCGAGGTCTGGATCGCATGCATCTCCACGCTTGCGAGATCGGCAAGGATCGCCGGCATGTCGGACAGAGCCGGCCAGTTGTACTGGATGTTCTGGCGCGTGGTGAAGTGGCCGTAGCCCTTGTCATATTTGCGCGCGATGTGAGCCAGCATGCGCAGCTGGCGCGAATTCAGCGTACCGTAAGGGATCGCCACGCGCAGCATATAGGCGTGGAGCTGGAGATAGACGCCGTTCATCAGCCGCAGCGGCCGGAACTGATCCTCGGTGATCTCACCAGCCAGACGCCGCTCCACCTGGTCGGTGAACTCGGCGACCCGGGCTTTTACGAAATCGTGGTCGAACTCGTCGTAGCGATACATCGTCTTCGTCTTTCAGGGCCCGTCGGCCCGTTCCATCATGCCGCGCGGGAAACCGCCGGGCGTGCCTGCTTGCCAAGATCGTTGCGGTTTGTCGGGCCGGCGGCCCTGATCTGCTCGCGCAGGCGTGTCGGGCGGATTTCGCCGTCGATCAACTGCACGTCGATGAGATTGACATCGACCACCTCATTGTTGGCGAGGCCGGCATGACCGATGGCTTCAAGCCTCTCCTCGCCCGCCTTGTCGCTGGCGATCTCGGAATGATCGATCGTCTCGGCCCAGCGATGGTCGGTCGAGAACCACACGGCCTCGCCGTCGGTGAGGCGATTTGCGGTGAGTATCTTCATGCTACGGTCTCCCCGGTTCTTGCGGCCGCGCCGATATGGCGCTGGGCGGCGAGCGGTTCAGATTTCTCGAAATTGGCGCCAGCAACGGCATCGCCGATGATGGTCATGACCGGCCCGGTCAGATCGGTGCGATCTTCCAGTGACGGCAGATCGGCCAGCGTGCCGTGAAATTTGCGGCGGCTGGTGAGGCTGGCATTTTCCACCACGGCAACGGCGGTGTCGGGCGAAAGCCCGGCGGCGATCAGGCGCGATGCAACATCGGCAGCGACCGAACGGCCCATATAGACGGCGACGGTCGCACCGGAGATCGCAAGCTTCGCCCAATCCGGCAGGGACTTGCCCTTGAGATCGTGACCGGTGGTGAAGACCATCGACGAGGTGACACCGCGCAGCGTCAGCGGCAGTTCGAAATCGGCGGCGGCGGCAAAGGCGGCGGTGACGCCCGGAACGACCTCATAGGAGATTCCGGCGTCGCGCAGGGCCTGCATCTCCTCGCCGGCGCGGCCGAACACAAGCGGATCGCCGGACTTCAGCCGCACGACGCGTTTGCCCTCACGGCCGAGACTGACCAGCAGATCGTTGATCTCGGCCTGCGACTTGGAATGGCAGCCCTTGCGCTTGCCGACCGGCAGGCGCTCGGCGTCACGGCGGCCCATGGCGACCACAGCTTCCGGAACCAGCGCGTCGTAGACGATGACGTCGGCTTCCATCAGGTGGCGATGCGCGCGCAGCGTCAGCAAATCTTCAGCGCCGGGGCCGGCGCCGACCAGGGCGATATGGCCTTCGATTGGCTCCTGACGGCGGAGCAGCGCGGAGGCAACCTCTCGCGCTTCTTCAGGCTGTCCGTTTTCGAGAGCGCGCGCAGGTGCGCCGGAAAAGAACTCATTCCAGAAACGGCGGCGCGGACTGCCCTTCGGCAGGAATTTTTCTGCGCCCTCGCGAAACGAAGCTGCCAGCACCGCCAGCGAACCAAGCGAGGGCGACAGCATGCGGTCGATCTTCGAGCGCACCATCTGGGCAAGCACAGGCCCGGCGCCTTCCGTGCCGATCGCCACCGCAAGCGGTGCGCGGTTGACAAGAGCGGGTGTGAAGAAATCGCAAAGCTCCGGGCGGTCGACGGCATTGACCGGGATGCCAAAACGACGCGCGTCATCGGAAATCAGCCGGTCCTGATCGGCATCGCCCGTGGCGGCGAAGACAAGAACCGCGCCGTCGAGATAAGCAGGATCGTAGAGCGCGTTTATGTGCCCGGCATTGTTGGCGGCTGTCCAGTCGGCCAGCTCTGGCTCGACATGATCCGAAACGATCACCAGCCTGGCGCTCGACTGGCCTAGCAAGCGCGCCTTGGCCAGCGCCTCGTCACCGCCGCCGACGATGACCACAGCTTCGCCCTCGACCCGCATGAAAACGGGGAACGCGTTGAGCTTGGCAGACGGCTGCGACATGGTGAGCGGGGTTCCTGAATTGTGCCTTAGATATTTAGCGCTCAGGCCCGAAATTCAGAAGGAATGCACTCGCGCGGCCATTCGACAGAAGCAATCTCTTTTCTGCCAACCTGCAGATCGAAAGAAAAATAATCCTCATCTTTCGGGCGGCATCACCGGCGGCGAAGACTTTGCTGCACGGCAAGCTTCGTGCTCACACCGCGGTCTTCTCCGTCGGATATTGGAAAATCAATCTTGAGTGCTCGATTTTCCGGAAGATTTTTTCCAAGGGGACCACGCCAGAAGGCACTGGATCTGACGTACCTCCGCCAACAAATGAAATGGCTACATTCTAAATTCTACCTTTTTTATAGAATTTAGAGAGCCGTCGCGACGGTGTGGTTGGTTCTTCGAACCGCTCCAAGATTCCAACATGCTTTTCACCCCAGCGCAGCTTGTCCTTCATTTTCATCGAAAAGTTGGATTTCAAAGAAGATTCATGGACTTGTGGGGTTGCGAGAAAGGCACCCACTCACCCATATTGAAATCGGAGCGGCTTTCGCCGGTCCGATCCCATTTTGTTTAGTTTTTTGGAAGGCGACCCCCGAACAATGCCGCATGACACGCCCCTCATCGCAACTATCGTCGCCGGTCTGGGGCTGGCTTTTGTTTTCGGCGCATTGGCAAATCGATTTCGCATCCCACCGCTGGTCGGCTACCTGATCGCGGGCGTACTGGTTGGCCCGAACACACCCGGCTTCGTCGCCGACCAGAGCCTGGCACTGGAACTCGCCGAGATCGGCGTCATCCTGCTGATGTTCGGCGTCGGCCTGCATTTTTCGCTGAAAGACCTTCTCTCTGTCCGCGCCATCGCCGTGCCCGGCGCAATCGTGCAGATTGCTTTCGCAACAGCACTCGGCGCGGCACTCTCGTGGCTGATGGGCTGGACACTCGGCGCCGGGCTTGTCTTCGGTCTGGCGCTATCTGTCGCCAGTACCGTCGTTCTGCTGCGTGCGCTGCAGGAACGGCGCATGATCGAGACGGAGCGCGGGCGCATCGCCGTCGGCTGGCTCATCGTCGAGGATCTGGCGATGGTGCTGGCGCTAGTGTTGCTGCCAGCACTTGCGGGCGTGCTGGGCGGGCAGGAACAGGCGGCTGAACACGCCAGCAGCCTTCTCTCATTGCAGTTCGATCTCGGGCTGTGGGGCGTGGTCGGTGTGACACTGGCCAAGGTTGCGGCCTTCGTGCTGGTCATGGTCATCGTCGGACGCCGGGTCATTCCCTGGATCCTGCATTACGTCGCCCATACCGGCTCGCGCGAACTGTTCCGGCTAGCGGTGCTGGCCATCGCGCTGGGTGTTGCCTTCGGTGCCGCAAAGCTGTTCGGCGTCTCGCTGGCGCTCGGCGCGTTCTTCGCCGGCATGATCATGAGCGAATCCGAACTCAGCCATCAGGCAGCCGAAGAGTCGCTGCCGCTGCGCGACGCGTTCTCGGTGCTGTTCTTCGTCTCGGTCGGCATGCTGTTCGACCCGGCCAGCCTGATCGAGAACACCTGGCCCATTCTGGCGACGCTGTTCATCATCGTCATCGGCAAGTCGGTGGCCGCCTACCTCATCGTCATCGCTTTCGGCTATCCGATCGCAACGGCGCTCATAATCTCGGCAAGCCTGGCGCAGATAGGCGAGTTCTCCTTCATCCTTGCCGAACTCGGCGTCGGGCTGGACCTCCTGCCTGAGCAAGGACGAGACCTGATCCTGGCCGGCGCGATCCTGTCCATCGTGCTGAACCCGCTGGTCTTTGCCGGCGTGGAAAGACTGAAACCCTGGCTCGAAAAACGTTCCGGCAAGACTCCAGCTGCACCTGAAACCAAGCCGATTGGTCCGGCGACGGAACCCGGTGTCGTTGCCACTGCTGCGCCAGTTTCAGCCAAGGCGGATGCGGACCTGCCGCCCGCAACCAAGCTTACTGACCATACGATCCTGATCGGCTACGGCCGTGTCGGCAGCCTTGTCGGCAAATCCCTGAAGGAGGCGGGCCTGCCGTTCCTCGTCATCGAGGATGCGGACAAGACATTGGCCAAGCTCCACGCCGAGGGCATCGAAACCGTTGCAGGCAATGCCGCAAACAGCAACGTCTTCGCTTCGGCCAATGCCGCTGGTGCAACACGGCTGATCCTGGCCATTCCCAACGCTTTCGAAGCGGGTCAGATCATCCTGCGCGCTCGCGCTGCAAATCCGGAAATCCGGATCATCTCGCGCGCGCACTCCGACGCCGAGGTCGATCATCTGACCGGATTGGGTGCCGATGTCGTCATCATGGGCGAGCGCGAGGTCGCGCGCGGCATCGTCGAGCAGGTCGTGAAGGACTCGACCAAGGACGATCCGCGCCCGCCGCTCGCCGGGCCGTTGACGTCGGATAGTCCTTTGACCGAGTTGAAAGGTTTTAAGCCGAGCGACGACGCCAAAACGGATGAAATCCAGACCGGCGAAGAGCCGGTTGCCGAGGACAAGCCGAAGGATTAATTGCGGTTAGCGATGGCGGTCAGACGTGCTGGCCGCCATTGATGTGGATTTCCGAACCGGTCACGTAGGACGCCTGGGTCGAGCACAGGAAGAAGATGATGTCGGCGATTTCCGATGTCGAGCCGAGCCGGCGCAACGGGATCGTCTCGACGATCTTCTCGGTGCCGGGCGACAGGATCGCCGTGTCGATTTCGCCCGGTGCGATGGCATTGACGCGAATGCCGTGCGGGCCGAAGTCGTGCGCCATCTCACGCGTCAGCGAGCCAAGCGCGGCCTTCGACGTGGCGTAGGACGTTCCCGCGAAGGGGTGCACGCGTGTACCGGCGATCGAGGTGACATTGACGATCGAACCCTTGGCCGCCGCCAATTCCCTAAACAGGCCGCGCGCCAACATGATTGGCGCGAAGAAATTCACCTGAAAGACATCGCGCCAGACATGCATCGGCGTGTCGATGGAGTTCATGCGGCTGCCGTCTTTCAGCTTGGGCGAGATACCGGCATTGTTGACCAGCGCATGAAGCTGCCCACCATGGGCCTCGAGCCGGTGGCGGATTTCGGATACGGCAATGCCAACGTCTTCCTGGTCGGCGAGGTCAACCTTGATGTGGTCTTCAGGCCCAGCCGGCCATGGACAATCCTCGGCAAAGGCCTGGCGCGAACAGGTGATGACGCGCCAGCCCTCGCGGGAAAAGCGCTTGACGGTGGCATGCCCAATCCCGCGGCTGGCGCCGGTGAGAACGATCGTCTTTCGTGTATCGGCTACAGCCATTGCGTGATCTCCAAGCCCGCTATGTAATGGATGAAGATCGCGCTGGCCAGCGGCGACGTGGCCGCAGGGCAGACGAATAATCGGCGAAGATCAGTTACCCATGATCACGTCGAGGATCGACGTCTGCCGCCTGACCACCGGCCCACCCACGTCAGCCTGCGGAACAGGTCGGCGGCCGATCGAAGCGGTCGGCGGTTCCTGCGGCATGGGTACGAAGCCTGTGTCGCCATCGGCAGCACCGACATCATCCATGGGAAGGTTCCGGCTGACGGGCGAAGGCGCCGGCGCAGCCGCCGGATGGTCTGGCTCCTCGACGCTCGCCATCGGCACGGAACCAGGTTCTGCCTGTGGCACGGATTTCCATGTTCCCGGCAGCGGCGCGACAGGCACACCCTCATGCGCGGCCACCATGAATTCGTGCCATGCCTGAGCGGGCAGCGCACCGCCGGTCACCTTCTTCATCGGCTTGCCGTCGTCATTGCCGAACCACACGCCGGTCGTCAGGTTGGCGGTGTAGCCGACGAACCAGGCATCGCGCGAGTTCTGGCTGGTTCCGGTCTTGCCGGCAGACGGCCAGTTGAAGGCAGCCTTTTTGGCGGTGCCGACCTCGACCGTTCCGGTCATCATCGAATTCATCATGCCAACGATTTCGGGGCGAACGACGCGCGGTGCGTTGCCGCCGGCGCCTTCGTAAAGCACTTCGCCGGCAGTCGTGGTGATGCGCTGGATGAAATGGACCTCGGGCTTGTAACCGCCATTGGCAAAGGGCACATAGGCGGCCGTCAGTTCCAGCGGCGTGACCTCGGAAGTGCCGAGCGCGATCGAGGTGTTCGCCTGAAGCTGCGATTCGATGCCCATGCGATGGGCGACTTCGATCACCGCATCAGGTCCGACTTCCATGGTCAGCTGGGCGGCAACCGAATTCAGCGATTTCGCCAGCGCGGTTGCCAGCGTGACGCGGCCAAAATATTTGCCGTTGTAATTATCGGGCTTCCATTTGCCGATGCTGATCGGCGCATCGTTGCGGATGCTGTCGGGCGTGCGGCCTGCCTCAAGGGCGGCCAGATAGACGAACGGCTTGAAGGCCGAGCCGGGCTGACGGCGCGCTTCTGCGGCACGGTCGAACTGGCTGTTGGCATAGTCGTAGCCGCCGACCATCGCACGCACCGCACCTGAGTTGTCGATCGACACAAGTGCGCCCTGGCTGACGCTCAGCTTCTCGCCGTTCTCGTCGATCAGGCGGCGGATGGATTTCTCCGCGAGATCCTGCAAGGTCAGGTCGATCGTGGAATCGACAATGATATCCGAGCGCACCTCGCCGATGAGGTTCGGCAGTTCTTCCATGATGCGGTCGGCGACATAATGTTCGGAACCGGTCCAGTAGGATGCGGCGCGGGTTGCCGGCGCGCTCATCGCGGTCGCCAGTTCCTTCTCGCCGATCATGTTTTCGTCACGCATGGCGGCCAGCACCAGCTGTGCCCGCGCCTCGGCGGCCTTGGGATCACGCGCCGGCGAAAGCCGGGACGGCGCCTTCAGCAGGCCGGCAAGCAGTGCCGCTTCCGACAAGGTCACGTCGCGAGCCGACTTGCCGAAGTAGCGCCGAGATGCAGCTTCCACGCCATAGGCGCCCGAGCCGAAATAGACCCGGTTGAGATACATTTCGAGGATCTGGTCCTTGGTATGCTTCTGCTCCAGCCACAGCGCCAGGAGCACCTCCTGCACCTTGCGCTCGATGGTGCGGTCAGGCTTGAGGAACAGGTTCTTGGCAAGCTGCTGCGTCAGCGTCGAGCCGCCTTGCGAAAAGCGGCCGCTGGTGAGGTTGCCCAGCAGCGCACGGCCAAGGCCCATCGGGTCTATGCCGAAATGCGAGTAAAAGCGGCGATCCTCGATCGCCATCACCGCCTGCGGAATATAGGGCGACATTTCATGCAGGCCGACCGCTTCGCCGCCGGTCATGCCTCGGTTGGCGAGCAGTTTGCCGTCGACGGAGACGATCTTCACATTGGGTGGGCGATCCGGAATGGCCCATGTCGTGGCGCTCGGCATCTGCGCGCCGTAGTAGACGACGATGCCGGCAGCGGCGATACCACCCCACAGCGCCAGCACGAAGCACCAGTAGACTGCGCGCGTCAGCCCGCCAAAAAATCCGCGCCTCGGCTTTTTCCGGCTGCGACGCGACGGCTGGCCCCTCTCCGCCTTCTCAGCCTTGCGCTTTGCGGCTGGCTGCTTCTTGGCTGAGGGCATGACACGGTCATCTTCGCTGACGGAGAAACCGCCCGAAGCCTTGTGCTCGGCGGGTCCGTCAAAAGTCGGTTCGATGCGTGTCGTCGTTCTTTTCGCCATGCCGTCCGCTGCTGCCCATTCCCCAATTGCGCGTGGGCTTCGAGTGAACAGTAAATGCGGCGATTTAAGGAGGGATTAAGCGGCTTTCCCGGAAGTCCTTGAATAAGCAGCTTGTTGCGGCATTGCGTCTGCCGCAACCTGCTCGTCTGCCTGTGCTGCCAGTGGTTTATCGCACGACCAGAACCGGAACGGTGCTGTGAGTCAGAACCTCGGAGGTCTGGCTGCCAAGCAGCAGGCGGCCGATGCCGCGGCGGCCGTGTGACGCCATGACGATGAGGTCATTGCCGCGCTCCTTGGCGATCGCGACGATGGCGTCGGCCGGGGTGCTGTCGTCGACATGCAGGACTTCAGCCTTCACGCCTGCCTTATCGGCAGCAGCCTTGGCGGCTGAAAGAACTTTCTGGGCGAATTCCTTGCTGCCGTTCTTGTAGCTTTCCACATCGGCCGGGCTGCCGACCCAGCCGAATTCGCCGGCCATGCCGTAAACCGGAAAGGGTTCGGTCACGGTGATGATCGTGACCTTGCTGCCGAGACTTTTCGCCAGCGCGAGGCCATGCCCGAGACCCTTCTGCGCCAGTTCGGAACCATCGGTGGCGATGAGGATGTGCTTGTACATTTCGGCGTCCCTTTCTGCTTCGGCATTGCTGAGATGACTCAACGAAAACAAGCCATCTTTGATCCTGTCAGTACCTACATGGGAACGGATGGAAGGCCGGTCATTATGCCAAGCCGGGCTGGAAGCCGGTTCAGCTGTGGGCGAAAATATCGTCTTCGGGCCAGCCGAGAAGATCGAGCTTGGCCCGCGTCGGCAGGAATTTGAAGCAGGCATCCGCCTCGCTGGTACGGTTCTCGCGGGCAAGCCGGCCAACCAGAACATCACGCAGCCGGTGCAGATAGAGAACGTCCGAAGCTGCATATTCCAGCTGCTCGGGCGACAGTGTCTCCGCAGCCCAATCCGAAGATTGCTGCGCTTTCGACAGGCTGACGCCGAGCAGCTCGTTGCAAATGTCCTTCAACCCATGCCGGTCGGTATAGGTGCGGGTCAGGCGCGAGGCGATCTTGGTGCAGAATACCGGCTCGGGCATGACGCCGAACGCATGATAGAGGACGGCCAGGTCGAAGCGGCCGAAGTGGAACAGCTTCGTGATCTTGTCGTCACCCAGCAGCTTGACCAGATTGGGGGCCGTTTTCTGGCCCTGCGCGATCTGGATAACGTCGGCCGTACCGTCGCCCGGCGATATCTGCACGACGCAGAGCCGATCGCGATGCGGGTTCAGGCCAAGCGTCTCGGTGTCGATGGCGACGGCGTCGACATTGTAGTTCGAAAGGTCCGGCAGATCGTTCTTGTGAAAGCGGATGGTCATTGCGTTTGCCCCGGAATTAGCGTGTCAGCGCGTCGAGAATGCGCGCCCAGGAGCGCTGCCCCTTGTGGAATGACGACAGGTCGTATTTTTCGTTCGGCGAGTGGATGCGGTCGTCGACCAGCGCGAAGCCGGCCAGCAGCGATTCCATGCCGAGGAATGTCTGGAAATCACCGACGATCGGGATCGAGCCACCCATCGCAAGCATGACCGCAGGCTTCGGCCATTCGTCGGACAGCGCCTGCTTGGCCTTGATGAGAAACGGCGAGTCATAGGAAAGCTGGATCGCAGGCGAGCCGCCATGCTCGTGGAACTCGACAGAACAATCGGCCGGAATACGAGCGCGCACGAAATCGCGGAAAGCGGCGCGTATCTTGACCGGGTCCTGCTTGTGGACGAGGCGGAACGACACCTTCGCGGAGGCCTCGGCGGCGATGACCGTCTTGAAACCCTTGCCAGTATAGCCGCCATTGATGCCGTTGAATTCGGCGGTCGGACGCGCCCAGGTGAGTTCCAGCACCGAGCGTCCCTTTTCACCCGACGGAATGGACAGGCCGACCACGCCGAGGAAATTTTCATCCGTTTCGCCAAGCGCTTCCCATGACTTCAGTATCTGCGACGGTGTCTCCTCGACGCCATCGTAGAAACCGGGGATGGTGACGCGGCCGATGTCGTCATGCATGTCGGCCAGCACCCTGGCCAGGATGCGGACGGGATTTGCGGCAGCTCCGCCGAATTCGCCGGAATGCAAATCGCGGTCGGCGGCATGGATGGTAATCTCTTCACCCACCAGGCCGCGCAGGCCGACGCAGATGGCCGGCGTATCCCGGTCCCACATGCCGGTGTCGCAGACCATGGCGAAATCCGCCTTCAGCTCGGCAGCGTTGGCTTCGAGGAAGGGCTTCAGCGACGGCGAGCCGGATTCTTCCTCGCCTTCGAACAGGATCGTCACCTTGCAAGGCAGCTTGCCATGCACCTGCTTGTAGGCGCGGCAGGCTTCGACAAAGAGCATCAACTGGCCCTTGTCGTCCGAAGACCCACGCCCGGTGATGACCTTGCGGCCGGGTTCTATTTCTTTCAGCGCCGGATCGAACGGGTCATTTTCCCACAGGTTCAGCGGATCGACGGGCTGAACGTCGTAGTGACCGTAAAACAATACGTGAGGACCTTCCCCATCGTGATGCGCGACGACCATCGGGTGGCCGGGTGTGTCGCGAACGCTCGCCTCGAAGCCGATCGACTTCAGGTCTTCGACCAGCCATTCCGCAGCCTTGCGGCAATCGGCCTTGAAGGCCGGATCAGTCGAGATCGACTTGATGCGCAGAAGCTCGAACAGGCGTTCGATACTCTGGTCGAGATTGGCGTCGAGTTTGTCGAGGACGGGTGTGAGAGCGGACATTGGGGAAGCCTTTCGAATCTGCGGCGCCACCCTAAAGCCCCGGCGAAAAAAGGAAACCCCGGCAATGTTGGACCAGACGCCGGGCGTGGCACAAAAAAATGCCGCCGTGGCTGGAGGGGACCACGGCGGCGGTACTTTCAAAAGGGGGCGGCAGCCCGGAGAGGGGGATTAGGCTGCCGCTTGGTCCGGTCTAGGCGGGGGACGGGCCTTAATCCGGACTCGGCTATGATGCCGATGAGTGTCATTTGGATATGCGAACGTGGCGATTCAAGGGCACGAAAATTACAGTTTTGTAACAAACGCGTGAGCGGCATTTCTGTCAGGTATCGGCAAGACAAGCCCGGCCCTTGCCTGTTTGCAATGGACAGTTTCGGACCTCCGCGTTAGGGCTTACGCCATGAAAAAAGGCGATCACCTCTTCCTTGTCGACGGCTCCGGCTACATCTTCCGCGCGTACCATGCGCTGCCCCCGCTGAACCGCAAGTCGGACGGGCTGCCGACGGGCGCGGTTCTCGGCTTCTGCAACATGGTCTGGAAGCTGATGCAGGATTCGCGAAATACCGATGTCGGCATCACGCCGACGCATTTCGCCGTCATCTTCGACTATTCCTCAAAGACCTTCCGCAACGACCTCTATCCCGAATACAAGGCCAATCGCTCCGCCCCGCCGGAAGATCTGATCCCGCAATTCGGGCTCATTCGCGAGGCAACGCGTGCCTTCGACCTGCCCTGTATCGAGATGGAAGGTTTTGAGGCCGACGACCTGATTGCCACCTATGCGCGGCTGGCCCGCGAGGCCGGCGGCGACGCCACCATCATCTCGTCGGACAAGGACCTGATGCAGCTCGTCGGCCCGAGCGTCGGCATGTACGACCCGATGAAGGACCGCCAGATCGGCGTTCCCGAGGTCATCGAGAAATGGGGCGTGCCGCCGGAAAAGATGATCGACCTGCAGGCGCTGACCGGCGATTCCGTCGACAATGTGCCGGGCGTGCCGGGCATCGGCCCGAAGACCGCCGCGCAGCTTCTGGAACAGTTCGGCGACCTCGACACGCTTCTGGCGCGTGCTTCCGAAATCAAGCAGGACAAGCGGCGCCAGTCGATTATCGACAACGCCGACAAGGCCCGCATCTCACGCGATCTGGTGACGTTGAAGATTGACGTGCCGGTCAAGGAAGGGCTGGATGATTTTGTTCTCCAGCCGCCAAATGGACCAAGGCTGATCGGCTTCCTCAAGGCGATGGAATTCTCGACGCTGACCCGCCGTGTCGCCGAAGCGACCAGCACCGAGGCTGCGGAAGTGGATGCTACAGCACTCGTGATCGAGCGCGCCGACACAGCCCATGGACCGGATGTCGGATTTCCGTCCGCGCCTGCCACCAGACCGTCGGCGGCAGGGGCTTCCGGGGACGGCGGCGCAGAGCCTGCCGGAGGACCGAACGAGGCCAAGAAGGATGGCACCACGCCGTCGTTGCTCTCGGCTCTTCGCGCCGAGGCTGCCGTTGCCGAGAAGATCAATACCGATGCCTATACCTGCATCCTCGATCTGCCGACATTGCAGGCCTGGGTTGCTGAGGCCAAAGAGGCCGGCCTCGTTGCCTTCGATACGGAGACGACCTCCCTAGACCCGATGCAGGCGGAGCTGATCGGCTTCTCGCTGGCGACGGCCCCGGGCCGGGCTGCCTATGTGCCGCTCGGCCACAAGAGCGGGCGCGGCGATCTGCTTGGCGGCGGGCTGCTGGAAGGGCAAATCCCCGTCCGCGATGCTCTTGCAGCACTCAAGCCGCTGCTGGAGGACAAGTCCGTCCTGAAGATCGCGCAGAATCTGAAATACGATCTCGTGGTGATGAACCGGCACGGGATCGACGTCGTTTCCTATGACGACACCATGCTGATCTCCTACGTGCTCGACGCCGGCACGACTGGCGGCCACGGCATGGATGACCTGTCCGAAAAGTGGCTCGGCCACAAGACGCTGAAGTTCAAGGATATCGCAGGCTCCGGCAAGCGTTTCGTAGGCTTCGATCAAGCCGATCTCAAGCAGGCCACTGCCTATGCGGCCGAGGATGCCGATGTCACGCTGCGGCTCTGGCGGGTGCTGAAGCCACGCCTTGCCGCCAAGGGCCTTGCGTCCGTCTATGAGCGGCTGGAACGGCCGCTCGTGCCGGTGCTGGCCCAGATGGAGCAGCGTGGCATTTCCGTCGACCGCCAGATTCTGTCCCGGCTGTCGGGCGAACTGGCCCAGGGCGCCGGACGGCTGGAAGACGAGATTTTCCAGCTCGCCGGCAGCCGCTTCACCATCGGCTCGCCCAAGCAGCTCGGCGACATCTTGTTCGGCCGCATGGGACTACCGGGTGGCTCCAAGACCAAGACCGGCCAGTGGTCTACCTCGGCGCAGGTGCTGGAAGAACTGGCAGCCGAAGGCCACGAACTGCCGCGCAAGATCGTTGACTGGCGTCAGCTCACCAAGCTGAAGTCGACTTATACCGACGCCCTGCCCGGCTACATCCACCCCGAGACAAAGCGCGTTCATACGTCATACGCGCTGGCCGCCACGTCCACCGGGCGGCTGTCGTCGTCGGAACCGAACCTGCAGAACATTCCTATCCGCACCGCGGAAGGCCGCAAGATCCGCACCGCCTTCATCGCCGACAAGGGCAACAAGCTGGTCTCGGCCGACTACAGCCAGATCGAGCTGCGCGTGCTCGCCCACATGGCCGACATTCCGCAATTGCGGCAGGCCTTTGCCGACGGCATCGACATTCATGCGATGACGGCTTCGGAAATGTTCAGCGTGCCGGTCGAAGGTATGCCCTCGGACGTGCGCCGCCGCGCCAAGGCGATCAATTTCGGCATCATCTACGGCATTTCGGCCTTTGGCCTCGCCAACCAGCTTTCGATCCCGCGCGAAGAAGCCAGCGATTACATCAAGCGCTATTTCGAGCGCTTCCCCGGCATTCGGGATTACATGGACAGCACCAAGGCTTTTGCCCGCGAGAACGGCTATGTCGAGACGATCTTCGGCCGGCGCGCCCATTATCCGGAAATCCGCTCATCCAACCCGCAGCACCGCGCCTTCAACGAGCGCGCGGCAATCAACGCGCCGATCCAAGGATCGGCCGCCGACATCATCCGTCGCGCCATGGTGCGAATGGACGGGGCGCTGACGGAAGCCAAGCTTTCGGCACGCATGCTGTTGCAGGTGCATGACGAACTGATCTTCGAGACGCCCGAAGGCGAAGTCGAGGCGACGCTGCCGGTGGTGCGCTCGGTGATGGAAAATGCGGCCATGCCGGCGGTGTCGCTGAAGGTGCCGCTGCAGGTCGACGCGCGCGCTGCTCATAATTGGGACGAGGCGCACTAGGCCTCCGCCGACGCGCGGCTTTTTCCCTGCTGGTCTTGGTCACCGGGCCTTCGCTGGTCCCGACAAGAAAATACCGGAGCGTCCGGGACGCTCCGGTATCATAACGCCCCCGTCCTTCACTTGGCGTTCGCTGCCTGCTCGATGAGGGCGGCGACGGCCTGCGGATTGGAAACGTAGACAGCGTGGCTGCCGGCCGTTTCCACGACAGTCGATCCGGCGCGTTCAGCCATCATGCGCTGGGCGGGCGGCGGGATCATGTGGTCGTCCGATGCAACGAGGTAGAAGCTCGGCTTGGTCTTCCAGGCAGGCTCGGTGACAGCGCCAGCCAGAGCTTCGACGCCCCAGGGAACCTGCGAATCGGCCATGAAAGCTGCGGTGGCTGCATCGACGTCGGCCGCGAAGGATTCTGCGAACTTGGCCTTGTCGAGGAACAGGAAGCCATCAACCGGCGGCAGGATCGGGGGCACGGGTGCGCCGGCAGGCGGATTGGCGATCAGGGACGACACGGACTCACCTTTGTCGGGTGCGAATGCTGCGATGTAGACGACGGCCTTCACCTTCTCGTCGGTGCCGGCTTCGCTGACGACGACACCGCCATAGGAATGACCGACCAGGACAACGGGACCATCCTGCTGGGCAATCGTCCGCTTGGTGACGGCGACGTCATCGGCAAGCGAGGTGGTCGGGTTCTGGACGATGCTGACATTGTAGCCGTTCTTCTTCAGGATGTTGTAGACGCCTTGCCAGCCGGAGCCATCGACGAAGCCGCCGTGGACAAGAACGATGTTCTTGGCGCCGACAGGTGCGGCGTGAGCGGGGGTGAGTGCGGTTGCGGCGGCCATTGCGAGGGTGGCGGCGGCAATCAGGGTGTTGGTCATTTGGGCATCTCCTCTTGGGTTATTCGCGATAATCATTATCGCGATAATCATGTTGTACACCCCACCCTAGGCCTTGTAAAGCACTTTCTTTATCGCGATATCATTTTTTGTGGTAAGGGTTATCCACCCTACCGAATCAAGGAGACTTCGACCATGACCGACGCCCCGACATTGCCGCTCGACAGCCAGCTCTGTTTTTCGATCTATTCAGCGTCGATCGCCATCCACCGCGTCTACAAGCCGATGCTCGATGATCTCGGCGTTACCTATACGCAGTATATCGTGCTGAGCACGCTTTGGGAGAGGGACGGCCTGACCATCTCGGCAATTGCCGACAGGCTGGCGCTCGAGCCAAGCACCATCACGCCCGCTGTGAAGCGACTGGAGAGCGCCGGGTTTGTGACACGCCAGCGCAGCACTACTGATGAACGTCAGGTCCAGGTCCATCTGAGCCCGAAAGGCGCCGAGCTTCATGCAAAGACCGGCTGCCTGACGGAAACGCTGTTGCGCCGCTCCGGATTCACCGTGTCGGAGATGATCGATCTCAATCGCAAGGTCCAGTTGCTGCGCGACGGTATGACCACTGCGGAGGTTTGATTGCGCTACAGCAGCCGGAACCCTAAGCCGCGATCGCCGCGCATTTGGCGCAGGTGCCGCGAAACTCGATGACGGCCTTCTTGGCGGCAAAGCCAGTTGAGCCGACCCATTGGTCGAGCTGCTTGCCGACAACCTCGTCGGAAAATTCCGACACCTGTCCGCATTTGTCGCAGATGGCGAAGGCGATCATGCGGTGGCTGTGGTCGTGCGGCTCGGCGCAGGCGACAAAGGCGTTCATGCTTTCGAGCCGATGGACGAAGCCGGCATTCATCAAGCCATCGAGCGCACGATAGACCTGCAAGGGCGCGCGAAAACCCTGCTCGCGCAGGAGATCCAGCAAAGTGTAGGCGCTGAGCGGCCCGGTCGACGCCTCGAGTTTTTCGAGCACGCGCAACTGGTTCTTCGTCAGCGTATCCCTTGCCGCCATGATGGTGCCTTCAATCCGTTTGCCTTGCCTGGTATCTTCGCCTGAAACGCCGGCAATGTCATTCATCAGACATCAAATAGCGATCGGCCACGGATTTTGCCACTGCTTCGGTGAGCAGGGCGACCGTGATGAACCCCACATCACGAAAAACGGCGGCGGGATCGCTCCCGCCACCGCCTGTTGGTCCGTGCTCAGCTACAGCTTTGTCCAGGCCGCGTTTTTCTTCGACGATTTCACGCAAGCCTCGACGAAGGCAACGCCTTCCACGCCGTCCTGCACCGTCGGGTAGACGACATCCTTCGCCGGCTTGCCGTTCTTCTTGCGCGCGGCGCGAATGGCGCGGGCGGCTTCGGCATATATGGTGGCAAAGCCTTCGAGATAACCTTCGGGATGGCCGGGCGGCACGCGGCTGACGCGGGCCGCAGCAGGGCCGGCCCCGGCGCCACCGCGCGTAATCAGCCGCTTCGGCTCGCCGAAGGGCGTGAACCAGAGATAGTTGGGATCGGCCTGCACCCATTCGATGCCGCCCTTGGTGCCGTAGACGCGCAGCTTCAGCCCGTTCTCGTTGCCGGGCGCGACCTGGCTCGCCCAGATCATGCCTTTCGCACCGCTCTTGAAGCGCAGCATGACATGGGCGTTGTCGTCGAGCACGCGTCCCTTCACGAAAGCATCGAGATCGGCTGACAGGCTGTCGAGTTCCAGCCCGGTGACGAAGCGGGCGAGGTTGTAGGCATGGGTGCCGATATCGCCGGTAGAGCCGCCGACGCCGGACTGTTTCGGGTCGACCCGCCAAGCAGCCTGCTTGGAGCCCGTGTCCTCCGCCTTTTCGGTCAGCCAGTCCTGCGGATACTCGGCCTGCACCACGCGTATATCACCAAGCTGGCCCTTCTGGATCATCTCGCGGGCCTGCCGGATCATCGGGTAGCCGGTGTAATTGTGGGTCAGCACGAAAACCTTGCCGGACTTTTCGACCAATGCTGCAAGCTTTTTTGCATCAGCCAGTGTCGAGGTTAGCGGCTTGTCACAGATGACATGGATGCCGGCTTCGAGGAACGCCTTCGCGGCCGGATAGTGCATATGGTTCGGCGTGACGATCGCGACTGCCTCGATGCCGTCCGGGCGCTTGGCCTCAGCCTTGGCCATTTCCAGGAACGAGCCATAATTCCGCTCGGGATCGAGGCCGAGTTCGGCGCCAGATGCCTTTGCTCTCTCGGGGTTGGACGATAGCGCGCCGGCAACCAGCACGAACTCGCCATCGATGCGCGCCGCGATACGGTGCACGCCGCCGATGAAGGCGCCCTGCCCGCCACCGACCATGCCGTAGCGGATCGGTCCTGAGCTTGATTCAATCTTTGTGCCGCTGACCATATTGTTCTCCCTGACTGGTACGACGCCTCCTTGAAGGGGCCGGCGCTCAAATGCCCATCATTGCCCGCAGCAGTTTCTTGTCGGTCGCTCCGCCGGCGAAATCGTCGAACGCCTTTTCCGTAACGCGGATGATGTGGTGGTCGATGAATGGGGCACCTTCGGCAGCTCCCACTTCCGGGTGCTTCAGGCAGCATTCCCACTCCAGAACCGCCCAGCTGTCATAATTATAAGCGGCGAGTTTGGAGAAGATGCCGCCGAAATCGACCTGGCCATCGCCCAGCGAGCGGAAGCGCCCGGCACGGCCGACCCAGCCCTGATAGCCGGAATAGACGCCCTGGCGGCCGTCCGGGTTGAACTCGGCGTCCTTCACATGAAACGCCTTGATGCGCTCGTGATAGATGTCGATGAAGGCGAGGTAATCGAGCTGCTGCAGCAGGAAATGCGAGGGATCGTAGTTGATGTTGCAGCGCTTGTGGCCGCCGACCGCGTCGAGGAACATCTCGAAGGTCGCACCGTCGAAGACATCCTCGCCCGGGTGGATCTCGTAGCAGAGATCGACACCCGCATCCTCATAGGCGTCGAGAATCGGTTTCCAGCGCTTGCCCAACTCGCCGAAGGCTTCCTCGATCAGGCCGGCGGGACGCTGCGGCCACGGATAAAGATAGGGGAAAGCCAGCGCACCGGTGAATGAAACGCTCGCCTTGAGGCCTAGGTTCTTCGAAGCCTTGGCCCCGAACTTCATTTGCTCGACCGCCCATTTCTGGCGCGCCTTGGGATTGTTGTGGACCGTTGCCGGAGCGAAGCCGTCGAACTGGCTGTCGTAAGCCGGGTGCACCGCCACGAGTTGGCCTTGCAGATGCGTCGACAGTTCGGTGATCTCGACGCCCGCCTCGGCGCAGGTGCCTTTCACTTCGTCGCAATATGTCTTGGATGATGCCGCCTTCTTGAGGTCGAACAGCCGTCCGTCCCAAGTCGGTATCTGCACGCCCTTGTAGCCGAGACCGGCAGCCCACTCGGCAATGCTCTTCAGCGAATTGAACGGTGCCGCATCTCCCGCAAACTGCGCCAGAAATATCCCCGGGCCTTTCAATGTGGTGGCCATCTTGTTCTCCCTCTCCTCAACCGCGCAACGTTTCCACAGCCGCAGGTTACATCAAACCATTGGTCAGTTCGCGCAAATGTCTTCGTCTATCAACAGCCTCTCTGGTAATACCAAATTGAATTTTTCGGTCAAGCCGGACGTTCAATGCCGTCAAGCCTTCCATTTTTCCGCGATCCGAAATTATATCTTTTTGTATCAGCATGTTAGTTTAAATCCAACTTGATTTTCTTCGCCGTCTTGCGAGCTTTTTGGAAATCGTCTAGTAATCCCTTCATACCCAATTGGTCGAACCAGTTTGCAAAACTGCGCAGCCTTGTGGGGAGGAGAAGTTGTTTCGCCTTTCGGCGGGGCTGATTGCAGGCGAATGTTTGAAAAGGAACGATCATGCATCTTTCGACGCATAACTGGATGCGCGCCGAGCCGCTGGCCAAGACGCTCGCGCGGATCAAGAAATACGGTTACGAGAGCATCGAAATCTCCGGCGAGCCGACGCAGTACGACGTCAAGGAAACACGCGCCCTGCTCAAGGAGCATGGCATACGCTGCTGGGGTGCGGTGACGCTGACGCTTGGCGAGCGCAATCTCGCTGCGAAAGACGAAGGCCAGCGCGCGCGTTCGGTCGATTACGTCAAGAGCGTCATCACCATGGTCAGCGAACTCGACGGCGAGATCATCACGCTGGTGCCGGCGACGGTCGGCAAGGTGGTGCCGGACGGCACCGAGGAAGAGGAGTGGAAATGGGTGGTGGACGCCACCCGCGAGTGCTTTGCCCATGCGCAGAAGAAGGGCGTGCGGATCGCGGTGGAACCGCTGAACCGCTTCGAGACCTATTTTTTCAACCGTGCGGCGCAGGCATTGGCGCTGGCCGACGCAGTCAGCCCGGAATGCGGCGTATGCCTCGATGCTTTCCACCTCAATATCGAGGAAGAGAACATGTATGACGCCATCCGGCTCGCCGGAAAGCGTCTGTTCGACTTCCACGTCGCCGACAACAACCGCTTCGCTGCCGGTCTCGGCCAGCTCGACTGGCCGAAGATCATCGGCACGCTGAAAGAGATCGGCTATGACGGCGCCGTCACCAACGAGTTCGTCGCGCCCGTCGACCGCACGCCGGCCAACAAATACCCGACGATGGTGGAGCGCAATCCGGTCGACATTCCGCCGGAGCAGCTCAAATTCATCCAGGATCACGGCTCGAGCCTTCTGACCGAAGACTTCTATGCCGACCAGATGCGCATTACGGCGGAAACCATTCTGCCGCTGATCAAGTAGGACGCCGGCAGTCCGGCATTTGAGCCCTTTCGCCCAGACATGGCGGAAGGGCTGGGGAGAATTATGCGCATAAAGCACGTACAGGCATGGTGGGTCCGCATACCCATCGCAGCAGATCGCCAGCACCGCAGCGATTTCGGGCAGGTTCAAACCTTCGACGCCGCGATCCTGCGCATCGAGACCGACGACGGTCTCGTCGGCTGGGGCGAAGGCAAGAACGCCGCCGGCAGCGCCGGCACCTATGGCGCTCTCGTTCATCTGCTCAACCATGAAATCGGGCCGCAGTTGATCGGCCGCGAGGCCGGCGACATCGGCGTGATCTGGGAGATGCTCTACAACGGCGTGCGGCACGAGTCCGCCGCTGCATCGGGCCACGCCATGCCGCAGCTGGCGCGGCGCGGCCTGTCCATCGCCGCCATCAGCGCCGTCGACATCGCGCTGTGGGACATTCTGGGCAAGTCGCTCGGCAAGCCGGTGTGGCAATTGCTTGGCGGGCGCAAGCTGGAGCGCATGCCCGCTTATGCCTCCGGCGGCTGGGCAAATGCCGAGGCGATCGGCGACCAGCTCAAATCCTATATCGACCGGGGCGGGTTCAAGGCGGTGAAGATGCGCGTCGGCGCCATGGACGGCGCGCCGCATATTTCGGCAGCGCGCGTGCGTGCGGCGCGCAAGGCGTTGGGCCCCGATGTCGAGATCATGGTCGATGCGCATGGCACCTACACGGTGGCCGAAGCGAAGCGCTTCATCAACCTGGTTTCGGACTGCGACCTCGCCTGGTTCGAGGAGCCGGTGATCGCCGACGACAAGCAGGGCATGGCCGAGGTTCGCGCGGCAGGCTGCGTGCCGATCGCGACCGGCGAAAGCGAGGCGACGCGCTATGCCTTCCGCGATCTCGCCGTGCTCAAATCGGCCGATATCTTCCAGCCCGATCCCGCCTTTTGCGGCGGCATCAGCGAGGCGATGAAGATCGGCACGATCGCCAGCGCCTTCAACCTGCGCTTCGCGCCGCATTTGTGGGCGGGAGCGCCCTGCTTCTTTGCCGGGCTTCATGTCTGCGCCGCCTCGCCCGCCAGCTTCACCATCGAATATTCGCTTGGTGCAAATCCGATGATCCATGACCTGATCGAGGAGACGGTCGAGGCCAGGGACGGTATGATCACCATCCCCGATTCTCCCGGTCTGGGGTTCACGGTCTCCGAACGGTTCCTGGAGGCCCACGCACAGAGCAGCTGAAGATGAAAGAAAAGAACCTGCTGGCGGACCTCGCCTCCTACCTGTTCTCCTGCTCCAACGCAGAGAGCGGGCGCACGCCCTCGGAGCGCGAGCTGGCCGAGCATTTTGCCGTCAGCCGCGGCCAGATACGGGAATCGCTGGCGATTCTGGAAGCGATGCGCATCGTCGAACGGCGCGCGAAATCCGGCATCTACCTGACGACGCGGCAGGCAAGTGTGGAGGCAATGGCGCTGTTTGCCAAGGCCGGCGTGCCGCTCGATCCGATCCAGATCTACGAGACGGTGGAACTGCGCAAGATCCATGAGATCAAGGCGGCCGAACTCGCCTGTTCGCGCGCCTCCGAGGAAAACTACGAGCGGCTGCGTGAAATCCTCAGGGATTCCGAAGAGCGGCTTGGCGCCGGCGAACCGCTGGGCAAGCTCGACCGCGATTTCCATCTCGAAATCGTGCGGGCGACCCAGAACAGCGTTTTCCACAAGATCTGCAGCGTCTACTATCTGATGGGCGAAGAGCGCCTGCCGATCTATTTCAGCGACCCCGAACGCGGCCGCCGCTCGCATGCCGAGCACATCCAGATCTATGAGGCGCTGCTGCGCCGCGACGGCAACCTTGCCCAGGCATTGATGAGCGCGCATCTGCAAGGCGCCGAGAGCTACTGGAAAGACCTGATCGGCGGCGTCGATGGCGCGGAAGGCGAGCGAAAGCCGGAGCAGGCCTGATCCATGGCGGTCATCTTTTCCACCCACGCCCTGCATCCGAAGGCAACCGCAATGCTTGCCGGGCATGGCGATCTGGTCATCGCCTCGGCGCTGGATGATGCGACTTTGGTGCGTGAAGCGGAAAATGCCGACATCGTCATCGTGCGCGCGCCGCTGCCCGCTGCCCTTTTTGCGAACGCACCAAAGCTGCGCGCGGCCATCCGCCATGGCGCCGGGCTCGACATGATCCCGGTCGACGCCGCGACGCAGGCCGGCGTGCTGGTCGCCAATGTGCCAGGCGTCAATGCCCGCTCGGTTGCCGAGCACGTCATCTTCGCGACGCTGGCGCTGCTGCGCCGCTTCCGTATCGTAGATGCCGACCTGCGCGCGCAAGGCTGGCTTGCCGGGCGCGAACACGCCAATTTCGCCGGCGAACTTGCGGGCCGCACGATGGGCATCATCGGCATGGGCAATATCGGGCGGGCGGTCTTTTCCATCGCCCGCGACGGCTTCGGGATCGACGTGATCGCCAACAGCCGCAGTCCGAAAAGCCTGCCGGAAGGAGCGCGTTTCGCCACCGTCGACCAGCTTGTCGAGGAGAGCGACATTGTCGTGCTCTGCTGCCCGCTGACGCCCGAGACGACGGGACTGTTGAGCCGCGAGCGCATCGGCCGCATGAAGCCGGGAGCGCTTCTGGTCAACGTCTCGCGCGGACCGGTGGTCGATGACGACGCACTGATCAAGGCGCTGCGCAACAGTGCCATCGGCGGCGTTGCGCTCGATGTTTTCTCGACCCAGCCGCTGCCACCGGACCATCCCTATTTTTCGTTCCCGAATGTGATCGTCACGCCGCATATGGCCGGCATCACCGAAGAGAGCATGCAGCGCATGGGCACCGGCGCGGCGTCCGAGGCAATCCGTGTGCTTGGCGGCGAGCTGCCGGTCAATCTGCGCAACCCGGAGGTGGTAGAGCATTATCGGCAGCGGTTTGCGGGGTGAGGTTTTCCCTCCCCCTTGAGGGGAGGGTGGCCCGTAGGGCCGGGAGGGGTCGCTGCGGCAGTGCTCGACGTTTGTTTTGCGTTGAGTTCGGCATGAACGACCCCCTCTGGCGCTTCGCGCCCCGGCCCTACGCTAAGGCTCCGGGCGTTCGTCACTCGAAAAGCCAAATCGTTGGCTTTTCGTCCGCTGCGCGGACCGTTCCTCACCCCCCTCGAGGGGGGAGAATAGGCCGGCGCGCTTCATCCCCACCCTCCCTCATCCTGAGGTGCGAGCGCCAGCGAGCCTCGAAGGACGCACCTATTCATCGCCACGCCTGCTTTCGCATCTGGCCATTGTCAAAGAGCCGGGAAGCGGGGCGCTTGGCCGTGCCTTCCTAATGTTAGTACGTGGCGCAGCTTCCGCGCCCCGCTCGGTGTCTGTCCCGAAGTCGGCCGGTCACAACGCCCGCTCCATGTACATTCCATGGACAAGACGCCGCGGCTTCTCCGCATCCTGCGCGATCTGCCCTTGGTCCTTCCGCCACAAGCTTATCGCTTGCAGCTTCCAGCCAGGGCATGCGGCCGCAGGACGCCGGCCTGTGTCGGGCCCTCGGGTTCCTGGCTACCACACCAGGGCGGGAGGTCACCGCCGCTCTCCCCGATCCCGGTTCCAGAACCCGGTCCCGCAAGAGCGATGAGGGGATTATGCGGGAAGTGTCTTGGGGTGGGGAAAGATTGGGGGTGAAAAAATATGTGGGGTGAGTGGAAACAATGGGTTGGCGGGGAATCGGGTGAAAATCTTTCCCCCACGGTTTCCGCTGGTTTCAGCTTCGGTAGTTCTGCACCGCTGCGGCCTTCATCGATGTTCCGGCATGGATTCCCGACACTCTCCGCTCGTTCCTCGCTCACGAGGTCGAGAATGACGAGCTTGTTGTTTGCCCGGGCGGCAAGCCGCCAACGTTGGAGATGCGCCGAGCTTGCTGGTTGCCCGGCGGCAAGCCGCCGACGGTGGAGATGGGCGGAGCTCGTTGGTTGCCTCGCCGCAAATCGTCCGAAATCGGCAGCGATTCTTAGCTGCCGTGCCGGCAACTCACCAAGGCCGAAGATTAGCGGCAAGCCCAAATGCAATTCGTCATTCTCGACCTCGTGAGCGAGGAACGAGCGGAGAGTGTCGGGAATCCATGCCGGAACGGAGAAGCGTTTCGACGGTACAGAATGCGCGTCAACATCAGGACCGGGCTGCGCCTGACGATGCTCGGAATGGGTCCCGGATAACCTCCGCTTCGCTCCGGTTTCCGGGATGACGACTTCATGGTTGGCGCCGCCAATCGCCAGGGTTGACGTTTGAAGTGCCGTCCCTCCCTTCGTCATCCCGGGCGCAGCACGAGCGGAGCGAATGCGGGGGTCGCTCTTGCGACGGATTCATGCCGGAACGGCGGAGAGCTTCGGCGGTGCAGAATACATCACCGTCAGGACCGGGGCGCACTTGACGATGCTGCGGCCAATGGGTCCCGGATAAGCTGCGTTCCGCTCCGGTTTCCGGGATGACGACTTCACCAACCGCCCATCACCCCAGCACTGCCTCCACAGTCGCCGCGATGGCGAGGAGGCGGTGGTCGTGGCCGTGGCGGGCGAAGAGCATCAGGCCGGCGGGTAGGCTCATTCCGGGCATGGGCAGCGAAATCGATGTCAGGTCGAACTGGTTGGCGACCTGCGGGTTGCGCAGCAGAAGGCCGTCCGCACGATCCTGAAGCGCGCGGTCGTTTTCCAGCGGCGCGATTTCGGGCGCAACAATCGGGACCGTCGGCAGTGCCAGGACATCGAGAGGCGCAAGCCGCGCATCCATGGCGCGGGCGAGTTCGTTGCGTCGCTTGATGAGCCTGATGTAGGCCGAGGCGGATACCGACAGGCGGCGCGCCAGCGGTCCCGCGACACGCGGCTCGACCTGCGCGGCGATCTTGGGATCGGCCAGCCAATCGGCATGAACCGATGCTGCCTCGATGCCTGCTATGGTGCCATCTTTGGTGGCGTCGATCATGGCATCGACGAGGTCGTCGATTGCGTGATCGATCAGGCGTGCACCGGCTTTCTCGAGCAAGTTCAGGGATCGTTGGAAGCCGCTTGCCACGGCAGGTTCCAGCCCTTCCAGAAGGCGGCCCTTCGGCACGCCCAGGCGCAGGCCTGCAAGCGGCAAAGGAGCAAGCGTGGCGGGTTCGCCGCTCGCCATGATAGCGTCGGCCAGCGCGCAATCCGCGACGGTCCTGGCCAGCGGGCCGACAGAATCCAGCGAGAAGGACAGCGGGAAGACGCCGTCGAGCGGCACGCGGCCAGCCGTCGGCTTGAAGCCGACGACGCCGTTGAGGGCTGCCGGGATGCGCACGGAGCCGCCGGTGTCCGAGCCGATGGCGATTTCGCTGGTGCCTTCGGCTGCCGAAACGCCGGCGCCCGAAGACGAGCCGCCGGGGATGCGGGCCGGATCGGCGGCGTTGCCCGGCGTGCCGAAATGCGGATTGATGCCGACGGCGGTGAAGGCGAATTCGGTCATGGCCGTCTTGCCGATGATGACCGCGCCGGCCTGACGGAGACGGCGCACGACCACGGCGTCCCGCTCTGCCGGCGGCGCATCGCGGCGGATGGCGGAGCCGGCAAGGGTGGGCTCGCCGGCGACGTCGAACAGGTCCTTGATCGAAACGATTTTTCCATCCAGCGGCCCGAGCGAGACGCCCGCCTTGCGGCGTGCATCCGAGGCATCGGCGGCTGCGCGTGCGGCCTCGGGATAAAGCTTGGTGAAGACGCGCTCTTCGGCGGCGCGCATGGACAGGCGGGCAAGGATGGCCTCGAGGCGGTCGCGTGATGAAGGCATGGCTCTCCCGGCTTGCTTCGGCCCCCAGCTGCTCGATACAAGGGCGCAGGCGCGTCATAAGGCGCACAGGCTGTCCTTCGATTCAACCGGGTTTCGCGAAGAATCGATTGTGGCAAGCGGAGCGCCAAACAGGACAGACGCCGCAACAAAACGGGAAGCGCGATGCAGAAAACGATCGAGACGATAAAGGGCAATGACGACGGGGCGAACTATGAATTTCCCGTCTTTCGCATCGCCGGTTCATCGCCGGACGCGCCGTCGGCCTATATCCAGGCAGCCCTGCACAGCGATGAACTGCCTGGCGTGGTGGCGATCGATGCGCTGATGCCGAAGCTGCGCAAGGCCGAAGTCGAAGGCCGGATACGCGGCACGCTGACCATCGTGCCGCGCGCCAATCCGGTCGGCCGGGCGCAGCAGTTTTTCGGCTCACCCCAGGGCCGTTTCCATCTCGGCACGCGAACCAATTTCAACCGCGACTTCCCCCTGATCGGCCGTCCGGATGCCGGCCTGCTGCCCGGCGACGAAAAGCCTATGAACGCAGACCAGCAGCTCAAGGCCCGGCTGCTGAAACTGTCGCTCGGGCACGACATCGTGCTTGACCTTCACTGCGATGACGAAGGCCTGCCCTATCTCTACATCCAGAAGGAACTGTGGCCGGCGATGGCGGATTGCGCCGCCTGCATGGGCGTGGACGCGGTCATATTGTGGAGCGATGCTTCGGGCGCCTCCTTCGACGAGGCAGCGCTCTACCCCTATCTGCAGCTGCCGGCCGGGGAAGCAAAACTGGAGCGGCGCGCCGTGACCACGGTGGAGTATCGCGGCATTCTCGATGTGGACGCCGGTCATGCCCAGGCCGATGCCGAGGGGCTTTATCGGCTGCTGGTGGCGCGCGGTGTGGTCGAGGACAAGTCGGTGGCCACAGTCACGGAATTCAAGGGCGAGGTCGCGCCGATCGATCATATCGACATGGTGCCCTCGCCCTGCGCCGGCGCCGTCCTTTACGATGTAAAACCCGGCGATCGCGTGACGGCCGGCCAGCGCATAGCGACGATCATTACCGCCCCGGGCGAGGAAGGCGGGCGCGTGGAGGTGCTTGCGCCGCAGGCGGGTTTCATCCTGACGCGGCGGGCCTCGCGCGCGACGCTGGCGGGGGGCGATCTGGTCAAGCTGGTGGGCGACCGTCGCAGCACTGATGCGCGATCAGGCGCGCTGGAGGCTTAGAAATCAGCCGGCGTGGCGCAGGCTGACGCCGCTGGCGCGATCGAACAGCACGACCTTGTTCGGGTTCCAGGCAAACCGCACCGCATCTTCCAGCGCGACGTCGGTGCGGGCCGGAACGGTGGCGCGCAACATGGTGTCACCGACGCGCAAGGTCAGGATTTTTTCGACGCCGTGATTTTCGACATCGTGTACCCTGGCTTCCACCGGCGCGCCGGCTTCCAGATGCAGGTCCTCCGGGCGGATACCGAAGACGAGCGGGCGGTCCCCTTCCGCCGCGCTCGTCCCGGTCGCCCCCGCGAAAGGCAGTTCGAAATCCTTCTGCGTCATGACGGCCTTGCCCGAACGCAGTTCACCCTCGATCAGGTTCATCGGCGGTGAGCCGACGGAGCGGGCAACGAAGGTGTTGAGCGGGTTGTTGTAGATTTCGTTCGGGGTGCCGACCTGGACGAGATGGCCTTCGTTGAGCACGCCGATCTTGTCGCCCATCGACATGGCCTCGATCTGATCGTGGGTGACGAACAGGAAGGTCGCGCCGAGATTGATCTGCAGGTTCTTGAGCTCCGTACGCAGCGCCTCGCGCAGCTTGGCGTCGAGCGCCGACAGCGGTTCGTCCATCAGGAAGACGCGCGGCTTGCGCACGATGGCACGGCCGATGGAAACGCGCTGCATTTCGCCGCCGGAGAGACGGTCGGTCTTGCGGTCGAGCAGGTGTTCGATGCGCAGTGTCTTGGCGACGCGGTTGACGCGCTCGTCGATCTCGGCGCGGTCGAGGCGGCGGATCTTCGGCTTGAGCGGGAATTCGAGGTTTTCGCGCACGGTGTAGCGCGGATAGAGCGAGTATTGCTGGAGCACCAGCGCCACGTCGCGCTCAGCCGCGCCCCATGGACCGACATCGATGCCGTCGATGAAGATGTTGCCCTCGGTCGGCGTTTCGAGACCGGAGATCAGGCGCAGCGTCGTCGTCTTGCCGGCACCCGTCTGGCCGAGAAGGACGAAGAATTCGCCATCCTGGATTTCGAGGTCGAGGCCCTTCAACGCGGTATGAGCGCCGAACTTCTTGGTGATGTTTTTCAGCTGGATATGGGCCATCAGAGCCGAACTCCGAGCGAATTGCCGCTCTTGGTGTCGAAGAAATGCGCCTGGGTCGGGTCGATGCGGGCAAAGACCTTGTCACCGGCGCTGGCGACGAAGCCGCTGCGCGTGCGGGCGCGCAGCATCTGCGAGCCGAGCTTCAGGTCGACGATGTCATAGGAGCCGAGCGGTTCGATGATCTGCGCCTCGACCGGCAGGAAACCTTCGCACGCCTGATGCTCGACCATGACGCCTTCCGGGCGGATGCCGAGCGCGAGGCTGCCATTGGCGCCCTTGAGGCGGTCGATCTTGCCGAGAAGCTCAGTGGGGAAGGCAAAACCCTTTTCGGCGCCATCGACGGTGACGCGGGCCGAGCCCCCCTCCTCCGAGACCTGGGCCTTGGCGATGTTCATGACCGGGCTGCCGACGAATTGCGCGACGAAGAGATTGGCCGGATAGGAGTAAACTTCCGACGGCGTGCCGACCTGCTGGAGGATGCCTTCATGCATGATGACGATGCGGTCGGCGAGGCTCATCGCCTCGACCTGGTCGTGGGTGACATAGATGGTGGTCGAGCCCTGCTCCAGATGCAGCCGCTTGATCTCGGCCCGCATCTCCTCGCGCAGCTTGGCGTCGAGCGCGCCGATCGGTTCGTCCATCAGCATGGCTTTCGGCCGTCGAACCAGCGCACGGCCGATCGCCACGCGCTGCATGTCGCCGCCGGAAAGGGCGGAGGGCCTGCGGCTCAGGAGGTTGGTGATGCGCAGCACGCCGGCGATCCCGCGCACCGCCTTGTCGACCTCGCTGCGGCTCATATGTGTCGCCCGCAGCGGGAAAGCCATGTTCTCGTAGACCGTCATGTGCGGATAGAGCGAGAAGGACTGGAACACCATGGCGATGTCGCGGTCGGAGCATTTCAGGTGCTGGACCGCCTGGCCGTCTATGAGGATATCGCCCTCGTCGATCGTCTCCAGCCCGGCGATTGCGCGCAGGGTCGTCGTCTTGCCGCAGCCGGACTGGCCGAGCAGCACGATGAATTCGTTGTCCTCGATCTTGAGGTTGAGGTCCTTGATGACCTGAACGGCGCCGAAGAATTTCTGGACGCCGCGAAGTTCGATCTGGGTCACGAGTGGCCCTCCTTGCCGCGCGGGGCATCCACCTCGGTCACCACCTTGGAGCCGAACCAGTTGGTCAGCATGAAGGTGACCAATCCGATGATGATGACAGTCAGCCCGTAGCGATGCAGGAACAGGTTCCACGGCTGGCACAGGGCGACGATGCCCAGCACCATGACGATTTCGGCGATGCGCTGGAGGGTATCGCTGCGGATCATTTGCGGATCGCTCCGAAGGACATGCCGCGCAGCAGGTGGTTGCGCAGGAGGAAGGTGAAGATCGCGACCGGCAGCAGGAACAGGAAGGTTCCGGCGGCAATCACCGTCCAGTCGGGCAGGCCGGAGCCGACCTGCGACGGAATGAAGGGCGGCGCGGTCTGGGCGCGGCGGTTGGTCATGATCAGCGCGAAGGCGTATTCGTTCCACGCGGTGATGAAGCAGAACACGGCGGTGGCGGCGATGCCGGTCGCGGCTTCCGGCAGGACGATCTTGAAGAAGGCCTCCATGCGCGTATAGCCGTCGACAAGGGCCGCCTCCTCATACTCCTTGGGTATCTCGTCGATGAAGCCCTTCATCAGCCAGACCGAGAAGGAGAGGTTGAAAGCGGTGTAGAGGATGATGAGGCCCCAATGCGTGTCGTTGAGGCCGACGGCGCGATACATCAGGAACATCGGGATCGCCACCACGACAGGCGGCAGCATGCGCGTCGACAGGATGAAGAAGAGCAGGTCCGCCTCGCCCTTCACCTTGAAGCGGGAGAAGCCGTAGGCGGTGAAGGTGCCCATGCCGACCGCAAGCACGGTGGAGGTGATGGCCACGATCAGCGAGTTCATGAAGCGACTGGGATAACCGGAAAGCTGCACCTCGCCCCTGCCCGAGCGCACGACCTTTTCGCCGCCGTCATATATCATGCGTTCCCACCAGGGGGCGGCTTCATAGACTTCCGGCGTCGGCGCCTGCCTGATCTGCGAGCGCTTGGTGAAGAGCTTCACGAAGGGCGAAATCTCGGGCTCGAAGACCACTGTCGGCGGGATGGTGGTGGCAAGATTGCGCGGCTTGAAAGCCGTCGAGGCGATCCAGTAGATCGGCGCCAGAAAGATCAGCGTGACGATCAGGACGCCGACGATGGCGAGGCGGTTGAGCGCTATTTCGCCGCTGGTACGGACTGCGGCCATCTCAGCGCTCCTTCACCTTGTTCAGGTATTTCACGTAGATGTTGGTGATGGCGATGACCATGATCAGCACGATGTAGGCGAGCGCGCAGGAGCGGCCGGTCTGCCATTCCTGGAAAGCCATCTTGTAGAGCCGGATCGAGATGACCTCGGTGGTCGGCTGGCTGGTCAGGATGTAGGCCAGGTCGAAGGTCTTGAAGGCCTCCATGGTGCGGAAGATGATGGCGATCATCAGGATCGGCGCGACCAGCGGCAGCGTGATGCGGAAGAAGGTGTAGAACGAGCCGGCACGGTCGATTGCCGCGGCCTCGTAGAGATGCTTGGGCACCGCCGACAGGCCGGCGAGCGACAGCAACATGACGAAGGGCGACCACATCCAGATGTCGGTGATGGCGACCGCATAGAGCGCCATGTCGGGATTGGCCAGCCATTCGAAGGTGCCCAGGCCCAGCGCATAATTGATGATGCCGAAGGACGGATCGTAGAGCAGCTTCCAGAACAGGCCGACCACGGCCATGGAGAGCATCATCGGCAGAAGCAGGAGGGTGGTCAGCAATCCCTTGAAGGGGATGTGGCGGTTGAGCAGGAGGGCGACGCCAAAGCCGACAAGCACCTGCCCCGTGACCGAGACGATGACGTATTTGGCGGTGATGGCGAAGTTCGACCAGATGAAGGGGTCGTTGAGAAGCTCGCGGTAATTCTGCAGCCCGACGAAATTTCCCGCCGCGTTGGTGGAGGCGCGAAAATCCGTGAAGGAATAATAGAGCGAGTAGAGCAGCGGAAAGATGTTGAAGACGATCAGAAACAGGATCGTCGGGATGATGAAAAGATTGCGGATCGAGAGGTCGCTCATACCGCGCGCGGCGGCACGAGACGCAGGGTTCAGACTGGTCATGACTGCGGTCGCCAAGAAACTCTCCTCCTCTGAGAAGCTTCCGATGTTTTGTCCGCCGGACCCTGCGCTGTTGCCGCGCTTTGATGGACCTGACGAAAGAAAAGGAGGGGGCGCTATGGCACCCCCTCCAAGGGGTATGAGGCTTTATTGGCCGCGGCCGTATTTGGCGAAAGTCGCCTTCCAGTCGCCGGCCAGCGCGTCGAGCACTTCCTTCGACGTGCCCTCTCCGCCGACGATGTGCGGGTAGAGGCGCTGGTTCAGCTGCTGGAGCAGTTCGGCATATTCCGGCACGGCCCAGAAATCCTTCACCTTGAACATGGTCTCGTAGAAGGCCTTGTTGTAGGGCGTCGCATTCTGGAATTCGGCCGATTCAAGCACTGCCTTCGAGCAGGTGTAGCCGCCGAGTTCGGCCCACTTCTTCTGGGTGTCGTCCTTGATGAACCATTCGAGGAATTTCATCGCCTCTTCCTGGTTCTGCGAATAGGACACGATCGAGATGCCCTGCCCGCCAAGGGCCGCGAACTGATCGCCATCCGGGCCTGCCGGGTTGGCGAAGAAGCCGGTGTTCTTGGCATGCGGGTTGGTCGATTCGTTGAGCAGCGAGGGGAAGAAGGCGAAGTAGTTCATGCTCATCGCCGCCAGGCCTTCGGTGATGGCCTGGTTGTTCTCGACGAAGAAGGTCT
This sequence comes from Mesorhizobium sp. DCY119, assembly GCF_003590645.1. Taxonomy (NCBI): domain Bacteria; kingdom Pseudomonadati; phylum Pseudomonadota; class Alphaproteobacteria; order Hyphomicrobiales; family Phyllobacteriaceae; genus Mesorhizobium; species Mesorhizobium sp. DCY119. Next base: position 4,739,374 of record NZ_CP031834.1, read on the forward strand.
TGGCCCAGCCCGGAGGCGTGAACTTGTAGAGTTCCTTGTAGGCGTCGAGGGCCGCTACCGCCTTGTCCGAGTTGATGATGCCGTCGACCTTGTAGGTCGAGTAATCGCCAAGCTCGCCGCCAAAGCTGAACAGCGCGTTTTCGAAGCCCATCGCCATCGCGTCATAGGAATTGTCGGTGTAGATGGCGATGCCGTAGCGCTTCTCGTCGGGGCGGTGGAAGAACTCGGCGATGTCGTGCAGCGCCTTCCAGTCCTTCGGCACGTCGAGCTCGTAGCCATATTTGGCCTTGAAGGCTTCCTTCTCCTTCGGGTCCTCGAACCAGTCCTTGCGATAGGACCAGCCGACGGCGTCGCCTTCGAGCGGGATCGCCCAGTACTTGCCGCTGTTGCCGGGATATTCGGCATAGGACTTGACCGTGGCAGGCGCCATGACCTCGCCGAGATTGTGCTTCTTGAAGAAGTCGGTCAGGTCGACATAGTGACCGCCGGTCGAGCCGGCGCCGAGCCATTGCGAGTCGCCGACGACCATGTCGTAGGCATCGCCCTTGGCGTTGAATTCGGTGAAGGCCTTGGTCTGGAAGTCGGCCCAGGGCGTCGTCTCGACGGTGACCTTGACGCCGGTTTCCTTCTCATACTCGTTGACGAGTTCCTGCAGGTAGTTGGCCGGATCCCATTCCGCCCAGAAGATGGTCAGTTCCTGTGAGAAAGCCGAAGTGCTGCAGGCTAGCGATAGGCCGATACCGGCAAGCAGGCCGGTCAATGTCTTGCGCATTATGCGTTCCTCCCGTGGTGCGCAACTCTACCTCTTGGTCGGGCAGCGCGCGGCGCTGCTCCGGGTAGTCTTTCAGTGCTGCTGCTTTGGGGCGCGGTCCTCCTCGACCTGCCCTGAACCGATTTAGGCGACAATGCCCAATCCGCTCCTCCTATGCATCTGGTATTACCAATTGGCGCTTTGCCGTCAAGTGGTTTCTTTGTGAGGGCCAGAGCCCAACTCGGCACGACTTCACAAGAATTTCATATTCATTCTGGCTCATCCATGCCTAAAAGCGATGAAAACTCGTTATAGACATAGACCACTAGCGACGCGGCAAAACATCAAATCTGGTAGAACCAGATTTGCAAGCCCGCTTCATGCAGACCAATGCCGCCTTTCTACGCCGCACTACCCTCGCTGATTGCAGCGCGCACAAGTGCTGCAGCCGCCCATTGCGCCACCGAGCGGGTTTCCTCGCTGCCCAAACCCCACATATCCTTCAGCACGATCAGCACTTCGACGCCGAAAACCAGCGAAAGCGACTGCGCCAGCCGCTCGCTTGCCGCGGGCGAGATCAAGCCGCCGAGCGGGGCGATCGCCTCACGCAGAAGCTCGACGCGATGGCCGCGCTTGAACTGAGGTTCCGTGCCCAATGTGCCGGCCTGGCGCTGCGCCCACTGGTCGAGCGACAGTTTCAGCGCCGCCTTGAAGGTGGCCTCGAATTCCTCGATGCGCGGCAGCGATGTGCCGATGAGATCGGCGACGCGTTCGCCGGTGTCTTTCGAGTTTGAGCGCCAGTCGAGGATCGGCCCAAGCCCCTCGTCGACCACGGCCTGCACGAGGGCGGCCTGGCTCGGGAAATAACGATAGGCCGTCGCACGCGATACGCCGGCGGCTTCCGCCGCCTCGCTGACCGAAGGCGTCGCGCCGGCCTGCATCAGCCGGATCGCCGTGTCGAGCATGAGCCGGCGCGTGCGCGCCCGGGGGCCGCGCTCGGCTTCTTCGACGATTTCAGCTTGTTGACGTGAGACTACCATATCAATACGATACGCGCGTCTCAAAAATTTGCAATGGCTGAAATCGGCTCATCGGACACATGACGGAGACGCCGCGACGGGGGAAAATGGTCGCGGCAGGGAGGGACCCGTGAAGCGCATCTATGTGGTCGGCACAGCCGACACAAAGGGCGAGGAGCTCGACTATCTCGCGGCACAGATCGCAGCACTTGGTGCCGCGCCGGTGCGGGTCGATGTCGGCACGACGCCTGCCGGAATCGCGGTGGAGATTTCCGCCGCCGAGGTCGCCCGGCATGGCACGGACACGACCCAGGCGGAACTCGCCAGCGGCGACCGTGGCCGCGCCGTGGCGGCGATGGCGGATGCGTTTTCGCGGTTCATCACGACGCGGAACGACATTGCCGGCATCATCGGCATAGGCGGCGGTGGCGGCACCTCGATCGTGACCGCCGGCATGCGCGAACTGCCGCTCGGCCTGCCCAAGATCATGGTCTCGACACTCGCCTCGGGCGACGTCTCGCCTTATGTCGGCGTATCCGACATCATCATGGTGCCGTCGATCACCGACCTTGCCGGGCTGAACCGCATCAGTCGCGTGGTGCTCTCCAATGCCGCGCAGGCGATCGCCGGCATGGCGGCCAATCCGGCCAGTATCGAGGATGGCAGGCCGGCGATCGGGTTGACGATGTTCGGGGTGACTACGCCGTGTGTGACGGCAATTTCGGAGCAGTTGCGCGACCGTTATGACTGCCTCGTCTTCCACGCCACCGGCACCGGCGGGCGGACGATGGAAAAGCTCGCAGACAGCGGGATGCTGGACGGCGTCATCGACATCACCACGACGGAAATCTGCGACCTGCTATTCGGCGGCGTGCTGGCTGCCGGCGAGGACAGGCTGGATGCGATCGCCCGGACCAGACTGCCCTATGTCGGCTCGGCCGGGGCGCTGGACATGGTGAATTTCTGGGCGCCGGAAACGGTGCCGGTGCGCTATCGCGAGCGGCTGTTCTACCAGCACAATTCCAACGTGACGCTGATGCGCACGACCGCCAATGAATGCCGCCAGATCGGCCAATGGATCGGCCGCAAGCTCAGCGCCTGCGAGGGGCCGATGCATTTTCTCATTCCCGAAAAAGGTGTTTCCGCGCTCGATATCGAGGGCGGCGCTTTCTTCGATCCGGAAGCCGACGCCGCACTCTTCGATGCCATCGAGACGAGCCTGAAGCCGGCACCCAACCGGCGCATCGAGCGCCTGCCGCTGCACATCAACGATCCCGAATTCGCGCAGGCTGCAGTTGCGGCCTTCCTCGCCATCGCAAAACAGTGAGACCAAAATGCCGGCTATCCCCCGCAAGAAAATCCTCGAAAAATTCCGCGACATGATCGAGCGTGGCGTGCCGATCGTCGGCGGCGGAGCGGGCACCGGCCTGTCGGCCAAGGCCGAGGAAGCCGGCGGCATCGACCTCATCATCATCTACAATTCGGGCCGCTACCGCATGGCCGGGCGCGGTTCGGCAGCGGGCCTGCTCGCCTATGGCAACGCCAACGAAATCGTCAAGGAAATGGCAGTCGAGGTGCTGCCGGTGGTCAGGCACACGCCGGTTCTGGCGGGTGTCAACGGCACCGACCCGTTCATCCTGATGCCGCGCTTCCTTGCCGAGCTCAGGGATATGGGATTTTCGGGCGTGCAGAACTTTCCGACCATCGGCCTGTTCGACGGCACGATGCGCCAGAGCTTCGAGGAGACCGGCATGGGCTACGGCCTCGAGGTCGACATGATCGCCGAGGCGCATGGGCTCGACCTCCTGACCACACCCTATGTGTTCAATCCCGACGAGGCCCGCGCCATGACCAAGGCGGGTGCCGACATCGTCGTTGCCCATATGGGCGTGACGACCGGCGGCTCGATCGGCGCGACTTCGGCCAAGACGCTGGACGATTGCGTCAAGGAAATCGACGCGATTGCCGAGGCAGCGCGCTCGACGCGCAAGGACGTCATCGTGCTTTGCCATGGCGGGCCGATCTCGATGCCGGAGGACGCACGCCACATCCTGGAAAATGCCAGCGGCTGCCACGGCTTCTACGGCGCGAGCTCGATGGAACGGCTGCCGGCTGAAGCCGCGATCCGTGACCAGACGGCGAGCTTCAAGGACCTGACGCTGATGCCGGCCGCGAACCAGAACTGAGGAGGAGTTTTGCCCATGAGCAAGGAACGCAATTTCGTCTATCCGAAGGACGTGAACACCTTCGCCTTCGACTGGGGCCGGCTGGCGCTGACCGTTGCGCCCGAGGTGAATGGTGCGGCGCGATTTTCCGGCGGCGTCGTCGACCTGCAGAAGGGCCAGGGCCATACGCGTCACAACCATCCGGGCGCGGAGGAGATCATCTTCGTGATTTCCGGCAGCGGCGAGCAGATGGTCGAGGACGAGGCCGGCAATCCGGTCGTGCAGAAGGTCGGGCCGGGCTGCACCGTCTATGTGCCGGAAAGCCGGTTCCATTCCACCACCAACACCGGCGACGGCCCGATGCAGCTTTTCGTCGTCTATTCACCCGCCGGGCCGGAACTGGCGCTGCGCGAACTGCCCGATTTCAGACTGGTCCCACCGGGCGCTGCCTGACGCTTTCAACCCCGCTTTCCCAGCGATTTCATCGATTGAAAGCAGTCATAATTGCCGTCACGACTGTGGAGCGTAACAAAACTGACATCGAACTGACACCGCGCTTTCATGTTGGTCCGGTAGCCAATTCTTCCCATGAGGCTGAAACAGCCGAACGGGAAAGTCGCCATGCTCGAAATCCGAAACGTCTCGCGCCGATTTGGCAAGAAGACCGCCGTTGACGGCGTCGCGCTGGAAATCCAGCAGGGCCAGATGGTTGGCATCATCGGCCGTTCCGGCGCCGGCAAATCGACGCTTCTGCGCATGATCAACCGTCTCATCGATCCCACCCAGGGGTCGATTTTTTTTGAGGGCGAGGAAGTGTCGGCTCATCGGGGCGCGACGCTGCGGCGATGGCAGCGCGACTGCGCCATGATCTTCCAGCAGTTCAACCTCGTGCCGCGCCTCGACGTGCTGACCAATGTCCTGCTCGGCCGGCTGAACCACCGTTCCACCGCACTGAACCTGCTCAGCATATTCTCGAACGAGGAGCGCGCCCAGGCGATCGCAGCGCTTGAGCGCCTTGATATCGCGCCGACCGCGCTTCAGCGCGCCGGCACGCTTTCGGGCGGCCAGCAGCAGCGCGTGGCTATTGCGCGCGCCTTGATGCAGCAGCCGAAACTGATCCTGGCCGACGAGCCGATCGCCTCGCTCGACCCGATGAACGCCAAGGTGGTGATGGATTCGCTGCGCGACATCAACCTCAAGGAAGGCATCACCGTCATCACCAATCTGCACACGCTGGACACGGCGCGGGCCTATTGCAACCGCATCATCGGCATGGCCGGCGGCAAGGTGGTGTTCGATGGCGCGCCTGAAAGCCTCACCCGCGAGGCCGTGCGCCTCGTCTATGGCGCCGATGCCAATGGCGAAGAAATCTCCGAGGCCATCACCTCGACCAGCATCCGCCCCGAGCGGTTGCGCAAACTCGAATCCGCCGGATCGCTCCAGCCCGCCTATGCCGGCCACTGAGCGTCCGTGATCGTTTCGCCCGCGTGAAGGGCCGGTTCTGCAAAAGACACATCGATATCAATTGGAATTAACAGGAGACACGTCCATGTTCCCAAGGAAAGCCCTTTTGGGCGCGGTTGCGCTCGCCACTCTGGCCGGCGCCACGGCAGCTCATGCCGATAGCCCGGAAGTCTTCCGCGTCGGCATTCTCGGCGGCGAAAACGAAGCCGACAGCCTGCGCAACTACCAGTGCCTCGCCGACACGCTTCCGGCCGCCATCGGCGTCAAGGAAGTGAAGCTTTTCCCGGCCACCGATTATGACGGCGTCATCCAGGGCCTGCTCGGCGGCACGCTCGACTACGCCGAACTCGGCGCCTCCGGCTATGCCAAGATCTACCTCGCCAACGCCGACGCGGTCGAGCCGATCCTGACCACCGTCCAGACCGACGGTTCGAAGGGCTATTATTCGATCATGGTCGCCCGCAAGGATTCGGGCATCAAGACGCTGGCCGACATGAAGGGCAAGAAGCTCGGCTTCGCCGACCCGGATTCGACCTCGGGCTACCTGATCCCCGTCACCTCGCTGCCCAAGGATATCGGCAACGTCGCGGTGAAGGATTATTTCGGCGAGACCGGCTTCGGCGGCGGCCATGAAAACCTGGTTCTGGCCGTCAAGGACGGCAAGTTCGATGCCGGCACCACCTTTGGCTCGGGCGTAGGCTCGTTCGACGAGGGCTACACCTCGGGCAACCTGCACAAGATGGTTTCCAAGGGCATGATCGACATGAAGGATTTTGTCGAGCTCTGGAAATCGCCGCTGATCCCGAACGGCCCGATCGTCGTGCGCACCGCGATCGACGCCGACATGAAGGCCAAATTCAAGCAGTTCATGGTCGACCTGCCGAAGACCGACCCGGCCTGCTTCTCCGCCATCCAGGGCGGCGACTTCACCAGCTACACCGAAGTGACGCCGGCCTTCTACCAGCCGATCATCGACGCCCGCAAGGCGCAGATCGGCGGCTAAGAACCCTCCTATAAGGCGGCCGGGCAATAAAATGCCCGGCCGTTTTTGCAATCTGATGTGAGTGGAAAGCGGCATGAGCCAGACTGTCCATACCGGCCTTTCCGCCGAGGGCCTTGCCATCGAGCGGCATTGGCGCGAGCTGGCCTCGCGGCGGCGCCTCTATTCGATCCTGATCGTCGGCGCTCTTGCCATCGCACTCGGCAGTTCGCTGTGGTTCGCCAATGAATCCAATGCCGGCAAATTCTTCGACCGGCTGCCGCATTTCTTCGATTTCGCCGGTGACATGCTGCCCCGCGACGGCTGGGAGGTGTGGCGCGCGATGTTCGACCTGCCCTCGCCCTATTTCGACGGCAGCCTGAAATACGATTATCCCGAAGGCCGCGTCTATCTGTTCGGCTCCGGCCTCTACGTGCCCGAATATTTCTACAAGATGCTGGAAACGCTGAACATCGCAGCCCTTTCCACGCTGATCGGCTTCGTCTTCGGCTTCATGCTCTGCTTCCTCGCCGCCAAGAACCTCGTTGCCAGCCGGATGCTGCGCTTCGTCGTGCGGCGCTACATGGAAGTGCTGCGCGCTTTCCCGGAAATCGTCATCGCCGGCTTCTTCGCCGCCGTGCTGTCGCTTGGCGCGATCCCAGCGATCTTCGCAGTCGGCATCCACACCATCGGCGCGCTCGGCAAACTGTTCTACGAGGTGGTCGAGAATGCCGACATGAAGGCCGAGGAAGGCCTGCGCGCTGTCGGCGCCAACTGGTTCGAGCGCGTCGGCTTCGCCATCGTGCCGCAGGTGATGCCGAATTTCATGTCCTATGCGTTGCTGCGGCTCGAGATCAATGTGCGCGCCTCGACCATCATCGGCGCGGTCGGTGGCGGCGGCATCGGCGAGGAGCTGCGGCTTTCGATCGGCCGCGGCCATGAGGCCAAGACGCTCGCCATCATCCTCCTGCTGTTCACCACCGTCGTCGCCGTAGACCAGTTCTCGGCCTGGCTGCGCCGCAAGCTTGTCGGTGCGCAATCCTTCGATTTCGGACGCTGACCATGGCAACCATGACCGCCGCACAACTCGCCGAGATCGAAAACCGTCACCCGGACGTGTTCCATCGCTCCCTGCTGAAGCGCTACACGCCGCTGTTCGTGGCGCTGGGGTGCCTGCTCTATGTCGTCTATTGCTGGTGGTTCTTTTCTATCGGCACGGTGATTGCCGGCGGCCAATGGGAGCGCGCCAATCTCTATGCGCGGCAATGGTATTCCTACGATCTGCGCCCGACGATCCGGTTCACCGGCACCGAGGCCAAGATCACCTATCCGCGCTATTCGCCGCTGGGTAACAATCCGAACCCGGACTGGGTGAACCAGGCCGGCGACAGGGTGACCGTGGATTTCGGCTCAAGCGGCAGCGTCAGCGCAGACAGCAAGCTGGTTACCGTCGACCATCGCGGCGAGACGCTGACCATGGTTCTGGAACCGGACGGCGCCAAGCCGCAAGGCGCGCTGCCCGGCTGGGCGACGTTGCGCGAGGATGAGGTGAAGGTCGATTTCGGCTTTGCCGGCGAGGCCCGCATCTCACCGGAGCGCGTATCGATCAGCCGCCGCTTCTTCGGTTGGCCGAACTTCGTGTTCGACCCGAACTCGCCTTTCTGGGGCAAATCGTTCTCCGAGGTGGCTGGGCTCATCACCTCGGGCGAGCGCATCAAGCCGGAAATGTCGAATGCGGCGCTTGCCTTCGACAACATCTGGAACAATTCGCAATGGCAGCATGGCGATGTCTGGACGAAGCTGTTGCAGACCATCGTCATGGCCTTCGTCGGCACGCTGTTCGCCTCCCTCATCGCCTTCCCGCTGGCCTTCATGGCGGCGCGCAACATCACGCCCAACTTCTTCGCCAACCAGCTGACCAAGCGCTTCTTCGACTTCCTGCGCTCGGTCGACATGCTGATCTGGGCGCTGTTTTTCACCCGCGCCTTCGGGCCGGGGCCGCTGGCCGGCATTTCCGCGATCTTCTTCACAGACACCGGCACGCTCGGGAAGGTCTATTCGGAGACGCTGGAAAATGTCGACGATAAGCAGCGCGAGGGCGTGCGCTCGGTGGGGGCTTCGCCGGTCGTCGTGCAGCGCTTCGGCGTGGTGCCGCAGGTGCTGCCGGTGTTTCTCAGCCAGGCGCTGTACTTCTGGGAATCCAACACACGCTCGGCAACTATTATTGGTGCCGTCGGCGCCGGCGGCATCGGGTTGAAGCTATGGGAGGCAATGCGCACCAATTCGAACTGGGCCAATGTCGCCTATATGGTGCTGCTGATCCTGATCGTGGTGTTCATCTTCGACAATATTTCCAACGCGCTGCGAAGACGGCTGATGGATGGTAACTCGGGGCATTGAGGGAGGCTTACTCCAGCCGATAAACCCGCCTCGCCGTGTCGTGCAGCACCGCTTTCTGCACCTTCTCCGGGAAGGACGACAGCGCCGTGCGATAGGCCGTGACGAGATCGGCGTAGCTCGTCCAGAGTTTTTCGATCGGGAAGTTGGAGCCGAACAGGCAACGTTCAGGCCCGAACCGGGCGATGGTCTCGGTGGCGACGTCGCGGATGTGGGCGGCGTCGTTGCGGTGGATGAAGGTGCCGAGGCCGGAAAGCTTGCTGACCACGTTTTCCTGATCGGCCAGGCGCTTCATGCCCTCGCGCCATGAGTTTCGCCCGGCGGGCGACAGGTTCTCGAGCATGCCGGCATGCTGGAGCACGAAGGTGATGTCGGGATTGTCCTTGGCGAGCTTTGCCGCACCCTTCATCTGGGAGGCGAAGACCTGGAGGTCGAAGGACCAGCCGTGTTCGGCCAGCAGCCGGATGTTTTTCCTGAGCCGCGCATCGCTGGCCAGATCGGGATCGGCGGCGAAGCGGTACATTTCGTTTTTGTGCCAGTGAAGCTGCATGCGGATGCCGCGCATCAGCGGGAATTTCGCCTGACGCTTCAGGGTTTCACCGGCATTGTCATCGAGCAGATCGGCATAGCCGACGATACCGTGCGGCCAGCCATGCGCGTCGGCCACGCTCTGTACCCAGGCGACCTCGTCGACCGAACCCGTCTTGGCCCAGTTGGTCTGGATATAGACGGATTTCTCGACGTTGGAGCTTTTGATGTCGGCCAGAAATTCCGCGATCGGATAGTCGCGGCGGATGGATTCGTAGGGCCCGAAAATGCGCGGCACCATCGGCCCCTGCAGCCACGGCAGATCGGCCTGCCGCCAGATGTGGTGATGGCCGTCGACGATCTTGATCATGATGGGCTCCTGATTTGGTGGCTCCGAAACATCAGCTTTGCCGTTCGTGCGTCCTTCGAGGCTCGCCCGCCAATGGCGACGCGTCCGCCTCCGGCGGCAACGAGGGCTCGCACCTCAGGATGAGGGAAGTGGGCGCTGTTCTTCCTCATCTTGAGATGCTCCTGCTTTCATAATGAGGGCTTCTGCCGGCACGCCCTTCCTCATCCTGAGGTGCGACCCTGAGCTTGTCGAAGGGGAGCCTCGAAGGACGCACCGCTGTATTGCCGCCCGGCCTGTCTTCGCGGTCGCCGGTCCAGCCCAGCGAGATCGCCGATCAGCCTTTCCAGCGCGGCGAGGCTGCCGCCATCGGCGACGAGATCGAGGCTGGGCAGGATGCCGGCCATGGCGCGTGTGACCGGGCGATAGCGCGGATCGGCGGCCAGCGGCGTGACCCAGACGAGCCGGTGGCCGAGGCGGGACAGACGCTCGACGGCGTGGACCATAGCTCCGGGATCGCCGCGCTCCAGCCCATCGGAAAACACGATGACCACCGCGCCGCGCACGAGGGCGGTGTGGCGCGAGACACTCAGAAAATCCTCGAGCGAGCGGCCGATCAGCGTGCCGCCGTCGAAGTCGAAAACGATGTCGGCGAGGCCGGCCAGCGCCTGCTCCTCATTTCGGTGTTTCAGCACCTTCGTCACCCGCGACAGCCGCGTGCCGAAGCAGAAGGTCTCGACCTTGGGCCGCTGCCGCGTCAGCAGATGGGCGAAGCGCAGATAGGGCTCCGACTGCGCCTTCATCGAGCCGGAAACATCGATGAGGAGAAGCAGCCGGCGCGGGCGTTCCGGCCGCGCCTGCCTGAGAATCCGCAGCGTCTCGCCGAAGGTTTTCCGCGCCGCGCGGATGGTGCCGGCAAGGTCGATGCGATGGCCCGCCGGAGCCGGCCGCCAGCTTCGACTGCGCGTTGCCGGCAGGCGGTCGAGGCGGCGGCGCATGCGGGCAAGCGTGTCGCGGTCGTCTTCACCGGCGCGGGCGAAATTCTTGCGGTTGCGCACATGATCGTCGGCAGCCGCCTGCCCCGCGGCATCGCCATCGAGCAGATCGAGACGCTGGTCGCTGCCCTGCGGGCGGTCGCTGCGCGGGCTTTCCTGCTCGTCCGGCGATTTGACCACGCCGGCAATGGGGGCGGCGCCAAACCAAACCTCGAACACGGAATCGTAGAGCGGAAATTCTTCCGGTGAGGCCGTGAGCGTGACGCGGCCGGCGCGCGCCAGATCGCCGATGCCAGAAAGCCGCGACACGCGCACGGCGTGAAGGTAATTCATCGCGCGGCCGGGGTCGATCGGCAGGCCGGCCTCGCGCAGCGCTGCGGGAAAACCGGCGAGCAGCTCAGTGCCCAGCGCTGCCGGCAGGCTGTTTGCGGTGGCGCTCATATCACGCCCGCGCGCTCGATGACGCCAAAGTCTTCCTGATCCTTTACCAGCAGGCCGAGCGAGCGCTTCAGCGCGTCGGGCCATGGCGTGCCGTCGCGGTGCAGAACTTCCGCCGCGCGCGCCCAGTCGATGCTCTCGGCAATGCCGGGGCGCTTGATCAGCGGCAGGCGGCGGATGGCGGCAACCGCCTCGACCAGCCGATCAGCCGCTTCCGCCGCGATGCCGGGCGCATGGCGCTCGATGATGGCGCGTTCGCGGGCACGGTCGGGATAGTCGATCCAGTGGTAGAGGCAGCGACGGCGCAGCGCATCGTGCAATTCGCGGGTGCGGTTGGAGGTCAGGATGGTGACGACCGGCTGGCCGGCCTTCACCGTCCCGATTTCGGGAATGGAAATCTGGAAATCGGACAGGAACTCAAGCAGGAACGCCTCGAAAGCATCGTCGGCGCGGTCGATTTCGTCGATCAGGAGCACCGTCGTGCCGGCGTTGCGCAGTGCTTTCAGCAGCGGCATTTCGATCAGGAATTCCGGCGCGTAGAGGTCGGCGGTCTCGACCTTGCCGCCGCGCTCGGCCACGCGCACTGCCAGGAGCTGGCGGGCATGGTCCCAGTCGTAGAGCGCCCGCGAGGCATCGATGCCTTCATAGCATTGCAGGCGCACGCATTGCCGCCCGAGGATTTTCGCCAGCGTGTTGGCGACCTCGGTCTTGCCAACGCCCGGCACGCCTTCCAGCAGCAGCGGCTTGCCGAGCTCTAGCGCGAGGTAGAGGGCGGTGACCAGCGTCTCGTCGGCTAGGTAGCCGGCGGCTGCGAGGGAGGCGTCGAGCTGGTCCTGGGTTAGGGGCGAGGGCATGAGGCCCTCGACGTAGGTTTGACGGCAGCACCCCCCTCTGGCCTGCCGGCCATCTCCCCCTCAAGGGGGGAGATTAGCTGCTTCCCGGCTTTCGCCAGTCGCAAACGTTTCAGGATGAACGGGACGGGCGAGCTGCTAATCTCCCCCCTTGAGGGGGAGATGGCCGGCAGGCCAGAGGGGGGTGCCTGCGGTTGCATCACAATCCCCTAAAACTGCAATTTCTCGTCGCACACCATCCGAAACCGATTGGAACAATGCGCGGCAGCATCGCCGCCCGCAGCCTTGCCGGCCTCGGTGGCGAAGGCGTCGGCCATGGCCTGCTCGCTGTCGAAATACATTTCCGAAACGCCGTCGAAGGGTGCCTCGGCATTCTCGGCGCGGAGCACGTTGGAGGTGTATTTGCGCATGCCCGGCAGGTTGCGGGCGAAGGCGACGTGATCCTCCAGAATCCATTTGCGGAAATCCTGAAAGCTCATGCCGTCCTTGCGCTTCATCAGGGCCATGACTTTGATCATTCCATTGTCCTCTCGATTTCAGTTCGGGTTGCCGCGCAGCGCATCAAGGCCGCGCAGGATTTTTTCGGGCGTGATCGGCATCGAGGTGACGCGCACGCCACAGGCATCGAAGATGGCATTGGCGATGGCGGGAATGGGCGAATTGGCCGTCATTTCGCCGATGCCTTTCGCGCCGTAAGGGCCGTTGGAGGACGGCCGTTCGATGATGACGGAATCCATCTCGGCGATGTCGCCCGGCCCCGGCATCAGGTATTCGGAGAAATCGAGCGGGCCGTGCGCGCGGCTGGGATAATAGGGCTCCGTCGTCTCGTAGAGCGCGTGGCTGATGCCCATCCAGGCGCCGCCGACGATCTGCTGGTGGGCGAGCGCCGGGTTCATGGCGCGGCCGATCTCGTAGGCGTTGGTCATCTTGAGCACGGTGACGTCGCCGGTCTCGTCATCGACCTCGACCTCGGCGATGGTGCAGGCGTGGGCCTGGCAGGAATCCGGGTCCATTTCGCCGGTCTCGGGCACGACCTCGCTTTTCGGCTTGAGATACATGCCGCGTCCGGAAATGGTCCGGCCATGCTTGAAATGGGCGGCGAGCGCGACATCGAGCACGGCGATGCCCTTGTCGGGCGCGCCATTGACATGGATGCGGCCCTTGCCGTCGGTGACGAGGTCGCCGGCATCGACTTCCAGTTCGGTCGCCGCCACGCTCATCATCACTTCGCGCGCTTCCTTCGCCGCCATCATGATGGCGTTGCCGATGCGGTGCGTGCCGCGCGAGGCGAAGGTGCCCATGCAGTGCGGCCCGGTGTCGGTGTCGGCGGTGTCGATCATCACGCTTTCATAGGGCACGCCCAGCGTTTCGGCGGCGATCTGCGCGCCGACGGTCTTGATGCCCTGCCCGAGATCGACGGAGGAAAGCGTGATGACGAAGCTGCCGGTGGTCGTCGCGTGGATCAGCGCCTGAGACGGGTCTCCGCCGAGGTTCATGCCGGTGGGATAGTTCACTGCCGCAACGCCGCGGCCCTTCAGCCTCGCCATTTTGCATCTCCATATGAAATTCGACCCCCACTCCGTCGCGCTTCGCGCGCCACCTCTCCCCCGATCGACGGGGGAGAGGAAACGTCTGCAAGGCTGGCGCCCTTCCTCTCCCCTTTTGAGGGGGAGAGGTGGTTTGCGAAGCAAACCGGAGTGGGGGTAGGCTGTGCCATATGCGATTGCCCAGAGGGAACAAGGGTGGGGGTAAGCTCCATGCTCAGCCCTCCCTCGTCATCGAGGACATTTTGGCAAAGCGCGGCGCAAGCTGCTTGCCGGTCTGGCGGGCGGCGGCCTGGATGACTTCGACCAGGGCGGCGCCATCGACCTTCTTGCGATGGGCCTTCATGTCGCCGTCGCGATAGGCATTGAGCAGCCGCAGTTCCATCGGGTCCATGTCGAGGAAGCGCGCGATCTGGTCCATCTGCGATTCCAGCGCGAAATCGCCGATGGTCACGCCGAAGCCGCGCATGGCCGAGGACGGGGTGCGGTTGGTGTAGACACAATAGGCATCGACATGGACATTGGGGATCGTATAGGGGCCCGGCATGTGGGCGGCGGCCTTGGTGGTGCCGTAGGTGGAATGGCGGCAATAGGCGCCGGCATCGACATAGAGCGTGATTTTCCGGGCGACGATGCGCCCGTCTTTCATGACGCCATCCTTGATGTAGATGCGCTCGGCGGCGCGCGGCGACGACACCTGCATCTCCTCGGCGCGGCTGTAGGCATATTTCACCGGCCGGTTGGTGAGCATGGCGCCCAGGGCCGCGATCGGCTCGACGATGACATCGACCTTGCCGCCGAAACCGCCGCCAACCGTGCCACCGACCAGCCGCAGCTTGTTGAACGGCACACCGAGGATGAGCGCCATGTTGTCGAGGGTGAAATAGAGCGCCTGCGTGTTGGAATAGATGGTGATGCGGCCATTGCCCTCCGGCTTTGCCGTGCAGCCGGTGGTCTCTGTCGGCGCATGCTCGATGGGCGAGGAATCGTAGCGGTGCTCGATGACGTGGTCGGCCTCGGCAAAACCCTTGTCGACATCGCCGAAGCGGATGCGCCGGCAATTGTGGCCCTCATAGACGAAGTAGTTGGTGCCATCCTTCTTGAAGGGCGTGGAGGTCATCGCCTCCTCCACATCGAAGACAGGGGCCAAGTCCTCATAGTCGACCACCACGCGGCGCGCGGCCTCAAGGGCTGCCTGCGGCGTCTCGGCCAGCACGGCGCAGATCTGCTCGCCCATGAACAGTACGCGGTCTTCCGGCAGCACCGGCTCGTCGTCGGGGCCGACGCCGATCAGTTTCAGGATCGTGTACCAGTTGTTGGGCACGTCCTTGTGGGTAAGGATGCGCACGACGCCCGGCACCTTCATGGCAGCCTCGGTGTCGATGCCCTTGATCAGCGCGTGATGGCGGGTGGAGCGCACCATTTTCAGGTGCAGCGTGTTGGGGAAAGTCACATCCTCGTAGAACTGCGTGCGCCCGGTGACATGGCCGCGCGCATCGGCACGCTGGACGCTTTCACCGACGACCGAAAGCTCGGCCTCGCGTTCCTTGGCGAAGAAGCTGGTGTCGATCTTTTCCATGGCCCGTTTCCTCACGCCGCTTCGGCGCGGCTGGCCGACTTGACCCTGACGGCGGCATCGAGAATGGCGTCGATGATCGCCTCATAGCCGGTGCAGCGGCAGATGTTGCCGGAGATCGCGCGCACGACATCGTCGCGCGCCGGGTTCGGATTCTTCGCCAGCAAAGCAGCCGCAACCATGATCATGCCCGAAGTGCAGAAGCCGCATTGGGTGGCGAAACCTTCGAGGAATGCCTCCTGGATCGGATGCAGCCCTTGCGGCGGGGTCAGGCCCTCGATGGTTTCGACATGCGCGCCTTCGATCGTCTCGACCGGCAGCATGCAGGACATTGCCGTCCTGCCGTCGACCAGCACGGTGCAGGTGCCGCAGGCGCCCTGCTCGCAGCCGCGCCGCGTGCCGGTAAGCCCCTGGCTCTCACGCAGCACGTCGAGCAGCGTCGTGCCGGGGGCCGCCAGCATCTGGCGCTCGGCGCCGTTGATGGTGAGCGATACGACGGAATGCTTCATGGCTACCCTCCCGGTGGCTATTTTTCGCTGGTACCGATTATTCGCCGAGCAACGCCCGCCTGACGTGCACCGGCGTCACGCGCGCCCGGTACCAGGCGCTGGCATAGGCATCGTCGGCCGGGTCGATGTCCTTCAAGGCTTCCTTTGCGGCGGCTTCGACATGCGCGTGGTCGAAGGGTTTTCCCGTCAGCGCCTTCTCGACGGACGTTGCACGAACCGGCGTCTTCGCCACACCGCCGAGCGCGATGCGGGCTGACGAGACGACACGTCCTTCCAGCACCACGACCGCAGCGACCGTGACGATTGCGGCAGAGTTGAACGCCTTGCGTGTCGCCTTGGTGAATTTGAACGCGTCTTTTGCCGGTAGCGTGAGGCTGATCTGCGTGACGATTTCGCCTGCTTTCACGCCGCTGGAAACGGTCTGCTCAACCGGCTCGATACGCTCAGCCCCTGGACCAGCGATGGTGGCTGTCGCACCCAGCGCGATCAGGCAGACGGCAAGATCGCCATAGGGCTGCTTGACGAAAAGATTGCCGCCGACGGTCGCCATGTTGCGGATGGTGGGCGAGGCGATGGTGTCCAGAGCGGGGCGCAGGAAGGCCAGCGCCTTCTCGTCCTCCAACTCGGCAAGCGTGGTTGCCGCTCCAATTGTGGTCTTGCCAGTTTCGACGCTGATGCCGGAGAGCCCGACCTTGCGCAGGCTGACAAGACTGGTGAAAGCGTCGGTGCCGTAGTTCAGCACCGGCATGACCACCGTACCGCCGGCGAGGATGATCGCGCCTTCCAGGCTCGACAGGAATCGCTGTGCTTCGGGCACGGAGCCCGGCATTGCCACGGTCTGAAGCATGGTCTCCTCCCAGAGATCAGGCGATCTGTTTGCGCTGGTTGTTGCGCGGGCCGTCTTCGGCCTTGATTATCTATTATCGATAAATCAAAATCGCTTTGTCAACTCTGGTCCGACCAAATAAGATGCTGCAACGCAGTAGCAGATGGATTCGGCAGGACATTCGATGAGCGAAATGCGCAGGGTAAAAGCGGAGATGGGGAAGTTGCCGGATACGGGCTTCGTCAACACGCCGCTGAGGCAGCGGCTGAAGGAGGTGCTGCTGCGCCGCATCCTCGGCGGGCATTACGACCCCGGCGAGCGGCTGATCGAACTGCGCATCGCCGAGGAATTCGGCACCAGCCAGGGCCCGGTGCGCGAGGCGTTGCGGGAACTGGAAGCGACCGGCCTCGTCACCAACCTGCCCCGGCGTGGTACCTACGTCTCCGAAGTGATGGGCGATGGCCTGCGCGAAATCTACACCGTGCGCGGCGCGCTGGAGGAGCAGGCGACGCGCATCGCCACCACGCAGCGCGCCTGCGACCTCGATTATCTGCAGCGCGAGGTCGACCTGATGCGCGACGCCGCAGTGGCCGGCGACACGCATGGCGTGGTCGAGCATTCGGTAAAATTCCACCGCTCGATCATGGAAGCGGCGAAGAACCGGCTGCTGCTCAACATCTGGCAGTCGCTGCAGATCGAGACGCGCACCACCATCACCATGCTGACGGAGGGGCTGGATCTGGTCGAGATCGCCGACAGCCACCAGCCGATCATCGACGCCATCGCCAGCGGCAATGCCGAGGAAGCGGCGCGGGTGGCGCGTGAGCATCAGGATTATTTCGAGCGCCTGCCGGTGCCGACGCGGGCGTGAGCGCTAGATCACGAGTTAGCCGAGAGGCCGGCGGCAGACCGGCCAGCGGCGGAGGAATTCAGGGAGAAATGTCATGAATATCGCCACGACTGCTGCCCGACAAAGCACGGTTCCGTTCGATCACGCCAAGCTCGACGGCTTGATGGACGAGGCTGGCATCGACGTGCTGGTCGCGACGTCGAAGCACAACGTCCAGTATCTGCTCGGCGGCTACAGGTTCATCTTCTTCTCGGCGATGGAAGCGATCGGCCACAGCCGCTACCTGCCGGTGCTGATCTACGAGAAGGGTAAGCCCGACCATGCAGCCTATGTCGGCAACCGCATGGAGGGCGGCGAGCACCAGAACAATCCGTTCTGGACGCCGTCGGTGCAGACCGCGACATGGGGGTCGGCCGATGCGGCAAAGCTTGCGGCCGAGCATCTGAAGAAGATCGGCAAGGACACGGCGCGCATCGGCATCGAGCCGCCCTTCATGCCATCGGATGCGCATGGCGTGCTGCAAAGCGCCCTGCCCGGCGCGACACTCGTTGACGCCACTTCGACGCTGGAGCGCCTGCGCGCCATCAAGACGCCGCAGGAACTGGAAAAGCTGCGCCAGGCGTCCGAACTGATCACCGATTCGATGACGGCCGTCTTCACGGGTCAACGTGCCGGCGCTAGCAAGCAGGAGATCGTCGATGCGCTGCGCCGCGAGGAGACCAATCGCGGCCTGCAGTTCGAATATTGCCTGCTGACCCTCGGCGCCAGCCACAACCGCGCCGTGTCGCCTCAGACATGGAACAAAGGCGAGGTGCTGTCGCTGGATTCGGGCGGCAATTATCACGGCTATATTGGCGACCTCTGCCGCATGGGCGTGATAGGCGAGCCGGACCAGGAATTGCAGGACCTGCTGGCCGAGATCGAAGTGGTGCAGCAGGCGGCATTCTCGCTGTGCCGCGCCGGCACGCTGGGTGGCGACATGATCGCCCATGCCGAAAAGGCGCTGAAGGCTTCGCCGAGCGCTGCCTTCACCGATTTCTTCGCCCATGGCATGGGGCTTATCAGCCACGAAGCGCCTTTCCTGATGACCAACCATCCGGTCGCCTATGAGGGCGTCGATGCCGGCAAGCCGCTGGAAGCCGGCATGGTGCTGTCGGTGGAGACGACCATGCTTCATCCGACGCGGGGATTTATCAAGCTGGAGGATACGGTGGCGATTACGGAAGCCGGCTATGAGATGTTCGGTGAGCGTGGGCGGGGATGGAATGTGGGTGGGGGATGAGGGTGAACGCCTGAGGCGCAGCAATTGCTTTGGCGCCGCAAGACCCCTCTCCGTCTCAGCTTCGCCGAGCCACCTCTCCCCGCAAGCGGGGCGAGGAACCCAAGTTCTGCCAAGCCTCGACTTCCGCAACGTCAGCGAGTAGCAGTTCCTCGCCCCCGCAAGGCGGGGGAGAGGTGGCGCGCGAAGCGCGACGGAGAGGGGGGCGGCTTAGTTCCAGATGCCGGAACCCTACCCGCCATGCTTCTCCAGAAACGCTTCCGCATCCAACGCCCGGAAATCATCCAGCGCCGTGCGCAACCGCGCGTGGTCCCAGTCCCACCAGGCGAGCGCCTGGTAGCGCTCGGCGGTCTTGCGGTCGAAGCGTTCGCGGATCGGTTTTGCCGGCACGCCGCCGACGATGGTGTAGGGCGCGACATCCTTCGACACGACCGCCCCTGCCCCGACAGCCGCGCCGTCGCCGACGGTGACGCCGGGCAGGATGGTCGAGCCGTGACCGAGCCAGGTGTCGTGGCCGATGGTCACCGCGTTTGAGCGGCGCCATTCGAAGAACTCTTCTTCGTGGGTGGCGTCGTCCCAGTAGTCGGAGGCGCGGTAGGTGAAGTGATGCAGCGTCGGCCGCCATGTCGGGTGGTTGGTGGCGTTGATGCGCACGGCGGCGGCAACGTTGGCAAACTTGCCGATGGCCGCGCACCAGACGCCGCAATCCTGCATGACGTAGGAATAGTCGCCGAGCGTCGTTTCGTGGATGCGCGAGCGGTCGGCGATCTCGGTGTAGCGGCCGAGCGTCGAGTTGCTGACTTCGGCGGTCGAGTGGACGCGCGGCTCTTCCGAAAGCTTGCCGCTCATGCTGCGATCTTTCCGGCTGCAAATTCGGTGACATCGATGATGCGGTCGGCGACCGCCTCGCGCACGTCCTGATCGTGGAAGATGCCGAGCAGGGCAACGCCCGCAGCTTTCTTCTGCGCGATCAGATCCACCACGACCTGGCGGTTGACGGCATCGAGCGAGGCCGTCGGCTCGTCAAGCAGCAGCACCGGATGCGCGGTGATGAAGCCGCGCGCGATGTTGACGCGCTGCTGCTCTCCGCCCGAGAAGGTGGCGGGCGGAAGCAGCCACAGCTTTTCCGGCAGGTTGAGGCGGGCAAGCAGTTCGCGCGCCTTGTCGCGGGCGCCATCCCTGTCCTCGCCGAGCATCACCAGAGGTTCGGCGACGACATCGAGTGCGGAGACGCGCGGCACCGTGCGCAGGAACTGGCTGACATAGCCGATCGTATCACGGCGGATCCGCAGCATCGTGCGCGGGCTGGCTGTGGCGAGATCGACGAGTTCGCCGCCATGGCTGACGATGATCTGGCCTTCATCGACGGCATAGTTGCCGTAGAGCATTTTCAGGATCGAGCTTTTGCCGGCACCCGACGGCCCGCCGAGCACGGCACATTCGCCGGATTTCAGCGAGAACGAGACATTGGCTACGACCGGCAGCTTGATGCCGTCGCGCAGATGCATGGTGAAGCTCTTGGCGACTTCGGAGACGACGACGGGGGTGGGCATGTTAGTCTCTTTCGTATTTACGCGTGATCTTGTCCGAAAACCGGGTTCCACTTTTCAGGATCACGCGCCTAGACCTGCAAGATCGAAGACACGAGAAGCTGCGTGTAGGGCGCGCGGGGATCGTCGAGCACGCGGTCGGTGAGGCCGGTTTCGACGACGCGGCCGTCCTTCATCACCATCATGCGCTGCGACAGGAGCCGCGCGACGGCAAGGTCGTGGGTGACGACGATGGCCGCCAGCCCGAGATCGGTGACGAGGCCGCGCAGGAGATCGAGCAGGCGCGCCTGCACCGAAACATCGAGGCCACCGGTCGGCTCGTCCATGAAGACGAGACGCGGGCCGGTGACGAGATTGCGCGCGATCTGGAGCCGCTGGCGCATGCCGCCGGAGAAGGCGCGCGGCTGGTCGTCGATACGGTCCTCGTCGATCTCGACGCGGCCGAGCCAGTCGATGGCGGTCGAGCGGATGTTGCCGTAGTGGCGGTCGCCCACCGCCATCAGCCGCTCGCCGACATTGGCGCCGGCCGAAACCGTCATGCGCAAACCGTCGGCTGGGTTCTGGTGGACGAAACCCCAGTCGGTGCGCATGAGAAAGCGGCGTTCCGCCTCGCTCATGCGGTAGAGGTCGCGCCAGGTACCGTCGCGCATGCGGTAGGCGGCGGTGCCCGAAGTCGGCATCAGCCGGGTCGACATGCAATTGAGCAGCGTCGTCTTGCCCGAGCCGGATTCGCCGACCACGGCCAGAACCTCGCCCGGCCAGAGATCGAAGGTGATGTCCTCGCAGCCGACGCGCGAGCCGTAATATTTTGAGAGTGATGTAACGCGGAAAAGCGGTTCGTCGGTCATAGCGTGTCCTTTCCCTCCCCCTTGAGGGGAGGGTGGCCAATCGCCGAAGGCGGTTGGTCGGGTGGGGTCTTATCCATAGTCTCGGCGCGGGTTTTCGTAGAGGTCGAGCTCGGCCGCTCTGACCCTACCCCGGCGGCTTCGCCGCCGACCCTCCCCTCAAGGGGGAGGGATTCCCGCCGCTTCTCGCAATGGTCGGTGTCCGAGCACACGAACATGTGCCCGCCGTGATCGTCGAGGATGACCTCGTCGAGATAGACCTGCTCGGCACCGCAGAGCGCGCAGGGCTGGTCGAAAGTCTGGACCTCGAAGGGATGGTCCTCGAAGTCGAGGCTGACCACTTTGGTGAAGGGCGGAACGGCGTAGATGCGCTTTTCGCGGCCCGCGCCGAAGAGCTGCAACGCAGGCGACATGTTCATTTTCGGGTTGTCGAATTTCGGCGTCGGCGATGGGTCCATGACATAGCGGCCCTCGACCTTCACCGGGTAAGCATAGGTCGTGGCGATGTGGCCGTGGCGTGCGATGTCCTCGTAGAGCTTCACATGCATCAGCCCGTATTCCTCCAGCGCATGCATCTTGCGCGTCTCGGTCTCGCGCGGCTCGAGGAAGCGCAGCGGCTCGGGAATCGGCACCTGATAGACCAGGACCTGCCCGGCATGAAGCGGCGCTTCGGGAATGCGGTGGCGGGTCTGGATGATGGTGGCTTTCTCCGTCTCCGTGGTGACGGCAACGTCGGCGACCTTTTTGAAGAAGGCGCGGATCGAAACGGCATTGGTGGTATCGTCGGCGCCCTGGTCGATGACCTTCAGGATATCGTCAGGCCCGATGATCGAGGCCGTGACCTGCACGCCGCCGGTGCCCCAGCCATAGGGCATCGGCATTTCGCGGCTGGCGAAAGGCACCTGATAGCCGGGAATGGCGATGCCCTTCAGGATCGCCCGGCGGATCATCCGCTTGGTCTGCTCGTCGAGATAGGCGAAGTTGTAGGTGGCGATGGCGTTCATTGTGCAGGCTCCAGACCTTTCGCATACCGCGCCAAACGCTCGGCCAGCGTGCCGGTGTGCAGCTCGAACAAATGGTTGTCATCATCGTAGAAATAGATCGACCGTCCTTCGCCCTCGACGCGAGGACGTGGCGGGCGCATGTCGAGCCCAAGCGCCTTGGCGCGGTCGACATAGCGGTCGAAATCGACCTCATCGATCTTGAAGGCGATGTGGTTGTAGCTGCGCGAAGGCAACGGCTCGCCCTCCATGATCGCGATCCAGAGATCGCCAATCAGGAAGAATTTTTCGCGAGACAGCGAGAAACGGTCGTCGCCGCTGGCATAGACCTCGCGAGCGTCGAAGACTCCGGCGAGAATCGCCGTCATACGCTCGAGATCACGCACGATGAAGGTGATGTGCGAGAGACCTTCGATCATTCCGCGGCCTCCCGTGTTTCCTGATCGTCGCCGCGCTGGCGCGCTTCGTGCTCGGCGCGCATGCCGCGCACGAGACCGAGTTCGGCCTGGAAATCGACATAGTGCGGCAACTTCAGATGCTCGACGAAGCCGGTGGCCTGGACGTTGTCGGAATGCGAGATGACGAATTCCTCGTCCTGCGCGGGGGCAACGACATCCTCGCCGAACTCGCGGGCGCGCAGGGCGCGGTCGCATAGCGACATCGCCATGGCCTTGCGTTCGGACTGGCCGAAGACGAGACCGTAGCCGCGCGTGAACTGCGGCGGCACCTTGGCCGAACCCTTGAACTGGTTGACCATCTGACATTCGGTGACGCGGATGCGGCCGAGGGGCACGGCGAAGGGCAGTTCCGGCACGTCGATTTCAACCTCGACCTCGCCGATGCGGACCTCGCCAACGAAGGGATGGCTGCGGCCATAGCCACGCTGGGTGGAATAGGCGAGCGCCAGCAAAAAGCCCTCGTCGCCGCGCGAAAGTGCCTGCAGGCGCAGGTCGCGCTCCAGCGGAAACTCCACCGGCTCGCGGGTGAGATCGCCGGTGACGTGGTCTTCCGGCAGTTCGCCGTCGCTTTCGATCAGCCCTTCATGGGCGAGGATTTCCGAGACACGCGGCATTCGGCCAGCTTCGGCCTCGCGCTGTTCGGGTTCGGCTACCGGCGCACCGGCGGCGATTTCGGGGTCGAGCAGGCGATGCGTGTAATCAAAGGTCGGGCCGAGAAGCTGGCCGCCGGGCAGGTCCTTGTAGGTCGCGGAAATGCGGCGCTCGACCTGCATGGCGGCGGTGTCGATCGGGAGCGTATAGCCAAAGCGCGGCAGAGTGGTGCGATAGGCGCGGACGAGGAAGATCGCCTCGATCATGTCGCCGCGCGCCTGTGCGAGGGCGAGTGCCGCCAGTTCGCGATCGTAGAGCGAACCTTCGGCCATGACGCGATCGACACCCAGCGCCAGCTGCTCGACGATCTGGTCGAGGCGCAGGGCGGGCACGGAGCGGTCGCCGCGCCGACGGTCGGCGAGCAGCTGGTGTGCGTTGGAAATGGCGGCATCACCGCCCTTTACGGCCACATACATCGGTCAGGCCTCCATGGTCTTGATACGCGTGGTGCGCGGCAGGCAGGCGATGCCTTCTGGTGCTGCCAGAATGACATCGACGCCGCGCGGAAAGCGGGCGCGGTTCTGCTTCCACTGTTCGACGAAATGACGCGGCAGCGGGGTGGGCGCGAGCATTGCAGCCTTCTCGATGCCGGGGCCTTCGAGCAGCAGGTTTTCGCCCGCAGACAGGCTCTCCACCTGCAGGATGAGCGTGGTAGAGCGATCGGGATATTCCTGCGTGCCTTGCGCGAAATTCTCAAGCGCGATCAACTCGGCCGGGCTGGAGACGAGCGCGAAATGCGCATCCGCCGGCGTGTGGGCAAGCGGCGCGCCGCTGTGAAAGCCAAGCCAGTGCTTTGCGGCGGCAGAGGCCTGCAAGGCAGGATCGAGCCAGAGCGGCGTGTCGTTGTCGCAGAAGGTCAGTGCGACAGCACCCGCGACCGGCGACAGCGGTGCCGGCGGCACGGTCAGGCCGTCGCAGGGCTGGATGGTGCCGGGACGGGCCATGGCGTCCATGACGGCGCGAAACACCGCCTGCGCATCGAATACTGGATTGGCGAAGCCGCCATCGATTGCCTGCGTTTCCATCAATCCTCTCCGCGTACCATGGTGAAGAAATCGACCTTCGTCGCCGCCGTCTCGGCGCGACGCGTCTCGTCGGCAGCAAGCTGTTCCGCGCGCAGCGGCTCGATGATGCTGGCCTCGATCTCGGCACGGCGCGATGCGTCCTGCCAGAGCGCATCGGCGATGGCCGAGAGAAGCGCCTTTTCCTTGTCGCGGCCGAGCGCATAGGCGTGGCCGACCGCGCCACCCTCGACCCGCACCGTGGCGCGGGTGACGGTCGCCTCGCCGAAATTGAATGGCGCACCGCCACCGCCGATGCGGCCGCGCACGGTGACGAGACCCGTCTCCGGCCCGCGAAGCTTCTGCGCATCACGCGGCAAGCCGGCCTCAGCCCACAACGCCTTGAGCCTGTCTCCGGGTGCATGGGAGAGTGCTGCCATCGCTGCCTTGCGGCCCGCCGCCTCTTCCCTTTCCTGCCGTCTGTCTGTTTTCATTATCCGGTCCGCCGTTGCAAAATTTGTCTATTGCTCTATACAACCATACAAATTATACTCCCTTTCTAATGCCTGTCTATGACGGTGCGATGACGGGGTGAAAAAATGGGCTCGGAAGACAGTCAACTCAGTATGGAGCGGCGCAGCGGGGTCGCGCTGTGGCGGCAGGTCGCCGACCGCATCCGGCATGGCATCGGCGGCGGCACGCTCGGCGACGGGCAAAAATTGCCGCCGGAAATCTGGCTGTCCGAGCACTTTGGCGTGAACCGGCACACGGTGCGCGCGGCAATCGCAGCGCTCGTGCAGGAAGGCGTGCTGCGGGCCGAACAGGGCCGCGGCACCTTCATCGAAAGCCGCAAGCGGCTTGCCTATCCGATCTCGGCACGCACGCGCTTTTCCACAGGCATGCAGCATCAGACGCGCGACCGGCGCGGCATACTTCTGGGCCATCAACAGGAAGAAGCCAGTGCGCGCGTGGCGGAAGCGCTGGCGCTTGAACCAGGCGCGCCGGTGCTGCGGCTGGAAACGGTGAGTGAAGCGGACGGACGGCGTGTGGGGCGTGCGACGGGCTGGTTCGATGCCGTGCGCTTTCCCGGTTTCGAGAAAGCCTATGCCGAGACGGGCTCGATCACCTCATCCTTCGCGCGTTATGGCGTGAATGACTATCTGCGCCGCTCGACGCTGGTCTCGGCGCGCCATGCCGATACCGACGATCTGGAAAACCTGAAGCTCTCGCCCGGCGCGATCGTACTGGTGGCGATTGCGATCAATGATGATCTTGAGGGGCGGCCGATCCAATTTGCCGAAACGCGCTTTGCCGCGGATCTGGTGGAGCTGACGGTGGAGAGTTGAGGAGAGAATAAGTTTTTACTCCTCTCGTCGTGGGACGAATAAAAGCTTCCCCTCTCCGTCTCGGCTTCGCCGATCCGCCTCTCCCCGCAAGCGGGGCGAGGAACCTTGATTCTGCGAGGTCGCGCCGTTTCAGGACTTGGGTTCCTCGCCCCCGTAAAGCGGGGGAGAGGTGGCACGCGAAGCGTGACGGAGAGGGGGAACTCTCGCCGCCGCTACCGCTCCATCACGATCAGCGTAGACGTCGCACTCGCGTAGAGCTTGCCGGCGCTGTCGGTGAGCTTGGCTTCGGAAAACCCGGCGCGGCGGCCGAAGGAAAGCACGCGGCCTTCGGCGCGCAGCAGGCCGGTGTCCTTGGTGATCGCCTTGTGGTAGGCGACCTTCAGTTCCAGCGTAGAATAGGCCTGGGTGGCGCTGAGTTTCGAGTGGACGGCGCAGCCGCAGGCCGAATCGAGCAGCGTGGCGGCGTAGCCGCCATGGACCATGCCGATGGGGTTGTAGACCGACAGGCTGGGCGTGCCTTCGAAGACGGCAAAGCCGTCGTCGACCTGGACCAGCCGGAAATCCAGCGTTTCGGCTATGGGCGGACGCCCGCCCGAAGCGATCAGCGCCCGAAGCTGTTCGAGCCCGGTCAGGCCGGGGCCCATTTCGGCGGCAAGATTCATGATGGATGACTCCGGCTATTGGAAACTGTCACTCGGTTTGTCGAGATTCAGGTCAGGACGTGCCGAAAATGATGGGTTTCGAGAACCGGAGCGGAGCGTACGTTTTGTACGTGAGCACCGGAAGCGCAGAAGACCATCATTTGCAGGCCGTCATCACCTGAATAACGACAAACCGTGCGGGTCAGTAGTCCTTTTCGTAGAATACGCCAAGGCTGGAGTCGCCGCCGGTGCCAACCGCGCCGCGCGCCTTGAGGTCCTTGGTGATGTCGAGGTTGATCGTGCCCTTGGTCGAGCCTTCGGCACCGGCCTCGACGCCGAGATAGATGTTGTCCTGGATGTAGCGGCCGGCGCGCACGGCGGCATTGCCTTCGCTGTCTGTGACGACATCGAGATCGTCCAGCCCGGTCGCGCCGCGCAGGCTGCCGATCAGCGAATTGTTCGAACCGCCGGCGAGTTCTGCGGCAGCAGCGGCAAGCTGGGCGATCTGGAAGGCCGACAATTCGCTGATGCCGCGATTGAAGATCAGGCGCGCCAGCACTTCGTCCTGCGGCAGTTCCGGCTGCGACGAGAACTTGACGTCGATGTCGGAGGCACGCCCGCTGACGGTGATGAAGACCGTGATGTCGGAGCCTTGCGAGCGGGCGACGAAATTCAGGAACGGGTCAAGGTCGCCGACAAGCGTCACCGAACCTTCGTCGAAGGTGATGCGCTGACCGAGGATGCCGAGGCGGCCACGGATGAGATCGAAGCCGCCGACCGGCTGGATGTTGGAGACCGGGCCGGTGAGGCGCAAGGAGCCGCCAAGCTCGGCATCCAGCCCACGCCCGCGCACGAAGATGCGGTTGGGTGCGTTGACGCTGATGTCCAACCGCACGACGCTTGGCCGGCTGGTCGGCGTCGGTGTGCCGTCATTGGCACGCGCGCGCTTCAGCGTCTCGGCAACGGCCTTCGATGGGTGGATGTGCTTGACGTCGAGGGCTGCCGCGCCGCCGGCGAAGCTTTCCGGCACGGTGATTTCGGCGCGCTCGACATTGATCGTACCGGACAGAAGCGGATCGCGCGTCAGCGGGCCGGTGAAGGCCAGAGCACCGCTGACGGTGGCAACGACGAGGTTGCCGTCAGCATAGCGGGCCTGGTTGAGCGTCACGCGGATATCGGCCGGGAAGTTTGCCGCCGCATTGAGCGAGACCGTGCCAGTCGCGCCGATCGAGCCACCGGCGGCGAGGTTGGCGGAGACGTTGCGCAGCGTGACGCGGTCGCCGTCGATCGTGCCCATGACGGCGATCGAGCGCAGGCGCGTGTTGCTTTCGGGATCGACGAACTCCGCGCCCTGGGTGGAGAACATGCCGCGGATCGCCGGCTGCTTGAGGTTGCCGGAAACGGTGGCGTTGACCTGCAGCGTGCCGCCGGCCTGCGCGCCGCGATCGGCGAGGAAGCGGTTGGCAAGCGCTAGCGGCGCTTCGCCCCGGACCGAGAGATCAAGGCCGTTGCCGGACACGGGCAAGCGGCCGCTGGCCGAAACCGTCAGGCCCTGCGGTCCGTTGACGGTCGCGGAGGACAGCGTGAGGACCTTGTCGCCGAAGCTGCCGGATGCGTTGATTTCCAGCGGTGCGGCACCTGCCGAATCGAGGGCTGCGGCGCGGACGCCGGCACCGCGCAGGTTGAAGGATGCGGCGGGGTTGGCGAGTTGGCCGGTGACCTTGGCGGAGCCCGAAATGTTGCCGCCGAGATTCTGGCCGGGGGCGGCAGCGTTCAGGACAGCCAGCGGGAAGGATTCCAGCCCGATGTCGAGCGCCATCGCGCCCTTGTCGAGCGGCACCGCGCCGCTGGCCGTGGCGCGCAGGCCCTCCGGGCTGGTGACCGCGGCTTTGAGGTTCAGGCGGTTGGCGCTCGAAGTGCCGTCGGCATCGAGATTGATCGAGTTGAGGCCAGCCTGACGGAGTGCGGCGGCGGCGATGGAGCGGCCCTGGACGTTGAACTTCACGTCCGGGCTGGCGCGCGTGCCGCCGATATTGGCCGTGCCGTTGACCGTGCCGGCCAGCGCCAGATCCGGCTTGATGGCATTGGCGATGGCGAGCGGCAGATTGGCGATGTTGACGGCGACGTCGAGCTTGTCAGCGATCTCGCCGCGCGCGGTGACACGGCCACCGCCGACATCGAGCGCGACATTGTCGATGGTGATGGTCTGCCCGCGCATCTGGATCGCTGCCGGCTGGGTCAGGCGGGCGGCGAGACTGCCCTGCGTCACGTCAGCATTCTGGAGCGCCAGGCGGTAGCCGCCCTCGATGGGCGTGAGCGCACCGCCGGTGGAGACCTTGGCACCGTTGTCCAGCGCTGCGTCGGCCTTGAAATTGGTGGTCTGGCCCTGCTGCTGGGCTGTGGCCTGCAAGGTGGTGACATTGATGCCGCCGGCGGAGAGCTTGGCTGCTGTGAGCGAACCATCGGCAATCGGCACGTTGAACAGGTCGGCGACCTTGGCGTTGAGATCGGCCTTGCCGAGCTTGACCGTGTCGACGGCAAGGTCGGCCACGTCGGCGCGAACGGTGGCGTTCTGCTTGCCGTCCTGATGGCTGAGCGCGATGTCGGCGTTGACCGCGCCGGTGGCTTCCTTGAGCAGGAGCGCGGCAGCGGTGGAAACATCGGGGGCGGCCAGCGTCAGTTTGCTGTCGAGCAGACCGGCCTTGTCCTGCGTCACGTCGCCGGTGATGCGCGCACCGCCGGCGGTGAATTTGAGATCGCCGAGGCGCTTCTCGTTTTCCGTGACGGCGACTGCCGAGGCCAGCTCTATGCGCACGCCATCGAGGAAGGCATCACCCGTGACCTGGCCGTTCAGGTCGCTGTTCTGCAGCGTGCCTTCGAAGCCGAGCACGGCGTTCTTGAGGTTCTTGCCGACCAGCGCGCCGGTCGGAACCTCGGCGCCGAAGGTCAGGCCGATGAGGCCGTCGGAACCGTTCGCCCTGCCCTTTGCGGTCAGGCGTCCGGAGGCTTTCTCCGAAACCAGCGCTAGGTCGCTCAGCGCGAGGTCGAAGTTGAAATCGGCGGTTCCCGTGGCGAAACGGCCATCGGCCGTCATGCTGACCTGATCGTTGAAGATGCGGAACTGGCGCGCCACCAGCCCGGTCTCGCCGCGCGCGACGCCACCGGTCAGGCGCGTCTGGCCTTGCAACAGATTGTCGGCCGGCGGGCTGTCGATGCCGAGGCCATCGGCGTTGCCATCGAGCGTGAGGTCGAAGCCGCCACTGACCGGCGTGACCGTGCCCTTGGCGACGAGATCGATCGCGCCCGAAAGCTGCCGCCCGGCAAGGCCTGAGAACGGCGCCAGCGCATTGGCCTTGAGGCCGATATCGCCCTTGAAGACATAGTCGGCGATGTCGCCGGCGAGCGACAGGGCAAAACCGTTGGCCGCGACCTGCGCCTTCGCAAGCTTGACCGGCGCACCCGCGGTCCATTCGCCGCCGACATCGAGCTTGATCTCCTTGCCCAACGCCTCGGCCACGTCGGCGCGCTTGGCCTCGATGCCGGAAACGCCGCCATTGGCCGCGAAAGTGAGATGGCGCTGCGCCGGATTGGACAGGTTCTGCGCCAGGCCGGACAGCAGGATATCGACGGATTTCGACGAGAAGGTTTCGGTGGCGAGATCATCGACCTTGATGGCGCCCGACCATTGATCGCTGCCGCTGTCGCCAAAAGCGAGCTTCACATTGGCGCGCTGCACCGTGTTCTGGCCGGGTATCGGCAGCAGCACCTTTTCGGTGGTGCCGTTGTCGATATTGGCATCCAGCGTCAGCCGCTGCAGGAAGTTGTCGGCAGTCGTCTCGGCGGCAGCCTTCACCTTCAGGGCAGCGCTCTCCAGGTCGAGGTTTTCCAGAAGCACGCCGCCAGCGTCGCGGACGAGGCCCGAGGTCTGGAGCGTCGTGTTGGCGCCGAAGAAATCGCGGAAGCGCGGCGAGATCAGCCGGGCGATCGGGCCTTCGAGATCGGCGGTGAAGGCCAGGCCTTCGCTCTGCCGACGCAGCTCGGTCTTGCCGGTCAGCACGCGCTGCTGGTCGGCGTCGAGCGTCAGGTCGAGATCGAGGTCGGAAAGCGGCCCCTTGCCCAGCAGGGCCAGCGCCATCGGCGGACGGCCCTCGACGCCGAGCAGATTGGCCACGATGCCGTTGGCCGGCTCGTTGAGCTTCAGGTCGAGATTGAGAATCTGGTCGGCATTGGCGTAGGTCGCCGTCAGCGCCAGCTGGCCGCCGGGACCGTCGAGGCGGGTGACGTTCAGCGCAGTGTCGAGCGAGCCGCCAGCCAGTTGCAGGCGCCCGGTGATGCCCATCTCGGAGGCGAGGCCGAACAAATCCTGGCCGAAGACGACATGCGGCACTTCGAGCTCGCCGAGCGAAACGGAGACCGGCAGTTCCGGAATCTGGAAGCTGCCCGCTTCGGGCGCCGGCGCACTCTCGTCCGGCAAGGGTTTGCGCGTGACATCGATGCGGTCGGCGGCGAGCCGGTCGATCGACAGGCGGCCAAGCAGGAGTGCCGAGCGCGTCCAGACGATGCGGGCATTGGTGATCTTCAGCCAGACGCCCTGGCGGTCGGCGATAGTGATCTCGCCGATCGTCGCATCAGAGGAAAGCACGCCCTGGATGTTGTTGATGCGGATCTGGCGGTTCGGCGTGGAGAGTTTGTCTTCGAGCAGTCCGACCAGATAGGAGCGGTCGGCCTGTTCCGAATCCTGCGCGACGGCTGCCGTAAGCGCGGTGAAGAAAAGGGCGATGGCCAGAAATATCCGGGTCAAAACGCTTGTCCTATTCCAACATAGAAGGCGACGCTCGGATCGCCACCGTGGCGATTGAGCGGCACCGCCGCATCAAGCCTGATCGGCCCGAGGCCAGTCAGGTAGCGCAGGCCGACGCCTGTGCCGACGCGCAGATCCTCCTGGAATTTCGGGAAGGAATCGGCGCCGACATAGCCGGCATCTATAAAGCCGACGATGCCGATCGAGCTGGTGACGCGGGCGCGCAGTTCGGCCGAACCCTCGATCAGCGAGCGTCCGCCGATGACGTTGCCGTCCGGCAGGTTGACGCCGATGTTGCGGTAGGCGTAGCCGCGAACCGAGCCGCCGCCGCCGGCGAAGAACAGCTTGTCCGGCGCGGTTTCCGAAATCGGCGGGCCAACAAGGCTGCCGATCTTGATGCGGCCGGCGGCAACGATTCGGTTGTCCTCGCCGAAGCCGTAATAGGCGCGGCCTTCGGCGGTGAAGCGAAGAGCGCCGTTGCCGTATTTGAATTCGTAGAACGGTTCGAGATTGGTCTCGAAGTAATAGCCTTCGGTGGCGTCGGTCTTGTTGTCGCGGCTGTCATAGATCAGGCCGCCAATAAGGCCGACACTGGCGAAGTCGCGCCGGCCGAAGACATCGTCGTCGAAGCGCGAGACGCCGCCGGTCGCTGCGATCCGGCCGGAAAGCTCGTCGGTGAAGATATGGGTGAAGCCGACCTCGGCGTTGATCGAGGTGCGGGTGTAGGGCTCCAGCACTTCACGGTCGCCGATGAGCGAGGCGACGAAATCGGTATCGGGCGTATAGACGCCCGGCTTGGTGAAGGTGGCGCCGAGGCGATAGGTGAAGTCGCCCGGATCAAGCGTTGCGCCCATGCCGGCAACCTTGGCCTCCAGACGCAGGCGCTCGGCCTTGCCGAACAGGTTGCGGTGCAGCCAATAGGCCTCGATGCCGGCGCCGTCGACGGTGGAATAGCTGCCGCCGACGCCGAAACGGCGCGGCAGGCGCTCCTGCACGATGAGGCTGATGGGCAGCAGCCCATCATTGCCGATTTCATCGCCTTCCTGAAAGCGCATGGCGCGGAAGACGTCGAGCCGGCCAAGCCGCTTGCTGGCGCGGTCGAGATCGTCGGGATCATATTCCTGCCCCGGCTCCAGGCCGGTCATCCACGCCAGGAATTTCGGATCGATGCGTTCCGTCCCCTGGACTTCCACGGGAGCGTAGTAGGCCTTGCGGCCGGGATCGACAGTCAGCGTCGCGTCGACGATATCGCGGTCGTGGGCCGCCTCGACGCGGCGATCGGCGATCTTCGCCTTGGCATGGCCCTGCTGGCGCCAGGCCTCGACGGCAAGCCGTTCCGACTGGAGGATGACACCGGACTTTGCGATCTGTCCGGGCACGAAACCTTCGTCCTCGGGCTGCTTGACTTCATCCTTGCGCATGACCGGCGGCGGCGCGCGATTGATGATGGCGGTTTCGCCGAACATGAAGGTCGGGCCAGGGTCAACGCTGACACTGATGGCGACCGGATCGGGCAAGGTCGCATCCGGCGGCAAATCCGCCGCCTCGCGCCCGTCGACCTTGATGCTGATGGTGCCGCCATAGCGGCCTTCGCTGTAGAGTGCTGCCAGCAGGCGGCGATAATCGCCGCGCGCCTTGGCGAGCAGGCCGGAGACGCCGGAGGCCGGCTTCTCACGGTCTTTCCAGAGGCCGGATGTGCCCTTCAGCTTGGTCTGGATGTCTTCGTTGTCGCCGGAGACGGCGAAATCCACGGAATAATGCTGCGGCTCGCCGATGACGTCCTCGGACTCATCGACCTTCTTGCTGCCCCACAATTTGATGCCGAACAGCTCGAAAGCCTGCGCCGGCGTGGCCATGCCGGTGGCGAGGCTGATGCCGATAAGCAGGCAAAGGCCCCGCGAAGTCCTGGAAAACACAACTCTCACTCAAGCTCCTAGACGCGGTCGAATAGGCCACACGCACCAACATCAGCGCGCCTCGAAAAGCTCTCCGCCCCCTAGAGAATGTTACCATTGTAAGGGAATGTATTGGGGGAAGAAACCCTTGGCCGAACCGAGAACCTCTCCTCAAAGGCAATTTTGGGCCGGCATGTGGCCCAAAATAGACACCAAAGGTTGCAGCTTTACGAACTGCTTCCTTAACGTTTCGCACCCAACCCCGGCATCAATGGCCAGAGGTGAGCTTGAGGCCGGCCAAACCAGCAACGATCAGACAGACGCTGAGGATGCGGTAGAAGGTCGCCGGCTCGCCGAAATAAATCAGGCCGACGATGAAGGCGCCAACCGCACCGACGCCGGTCCAGATGGCGTAGGCTGTGCCGAGCGGCAGCGTTTTCATGGCCAGCGCGAGCAGCCACAGGCTGGCCAGCATGGCGACGCCGGTGATGATCGACGGGGTGAGTTTGGTAAAGCCTTCCGACTGTTTCATGGTCGAAGCCCAGACGACCTCAAGCAGCCCCGCGAAGAAAAGATAGACCCAAGCCATGATGATTTTCCTTGAATTTCGATGCCTGCAAGACTGGCATCGTTCAGTTACAGAATGAAACGTGGAGTACGAAAAGAATCGCTGAGCCGCTGCTTGACCACCAAAGAGTTTTGACGGGATCGGCTGCGATATGTCGAGCCAGATGGCGCGGAAGAGCAGGCCAGCGACAGGCACGCTCCAGGCGTGGCGGCGATTGGCCGGATGCTTGAAAAGGATAGTGGGTGTCACACGCCATCACTTCGGTTCTCCGAAACAATGGGGCCGTCCCCGGATGATTTTTTGAAAAGCGCAGGTCGTCCTGCGAGGCCTTTATATGGGACCACGGCTCCGAAGGCCAAGAGACAAAACGTCGCCACCCCTAAGGACGGGAAGTCTACATCCGCCGGATCGGCGCGCCGAGCTGCAGGAAGTCGCGTTCGCGGCAGGTGAGGATCAGTATCTGCTGGTTGGCTGCCGCCTTGTGCAGGATGAGGTGCATGCGCTCCAGCCGCGCCTCGTCGGTGTTGACCAGCGCGTCGTCCAGCACGATGCAGGATTCCTGGCCGGCCTCGCGCAGGATATCGGCGAGCGCGATGCGGGTGATGACGGCGATCTGCTCGCGTGCGCCGACGCTCAGGCCCACGAACGGCTCGGCAACGCCGTTGCGCACGACCTGATCGATCTCAAACGTCTCGTCGTGCAGCACGATGTTGCTGTCGGCCTCGATCAACCGGAGGTAAGGCGCGGAACGTTCGCGCACCGGCGCCAGCCAGAGGTCTCGCATCTCGCGCTGCGCCTGCGACAGCGTGTTGAACAGAAGCTTGGCCGCCTCGGCTTCCAGCGTCATGGTTTTCAGGCGGGTTTCGCCAAGTGCGACCTGACCTTCCAACTGAGCAAGCTGCTCGCCAAGCCCGTCCTTGCCGAGCGCACGCAAGGCCGCTTCGATCTCGCGCTTCTCGATGTCGAGCGCGGTGATGTCCCTGCGGATCATCGTCTCGGCCTGTTCGGCCTGCCGCAAGGCAAGTTGCTTTGCTTCCGGATCGGCATTGGCGAGGGCTGCACTTGCCGCCTGACGTTCCTGATCGGCGGCCTGAAAAGCCTGCTGCTCGGCTGCGAGTTCATCTTCCAGCACCCGGTCGCCGGTGACCTGCCGTGCCGCAGACAATTCCTCGAGGCGTTTCCCGTAGCGCAGGCCGGCGGCCGAGGAGCGCTCGTCGAGCACTGCCAGCTCGCGCCGAGCGGTCTCGGCGGCTGCGCGCCGCGCCCGGGCTTCGCTTTCCAGAACTGCAAGCCGGCCGCGCATTTCGTGGATCTCTCGCTGCGCGGCCTCAAGATCGCCGGGCTCGGAGCAGTCAGCAGCCTCGCCCGCACTCACCAGGACGGCATTGCGCGCCAGTTGCTGTTTCAGCGCCTCGATGCCGCCGGGAGCGACGGCAGCAACCGTCCTGCCAAGATTGGCGGCTTCCGCGCGGGCGTTTTCCTGAAGGCGAAGCGCATTGCGCGCGGCGACCAGTTCGGCAAAGCCAAGCCTATGCAACGCCTGCTGGAATGCCTTTTCGGCGGTCTCCGCCGCACGCAGCAAGTCTTCCGTGCCGCCACGGGGATGAATGCCGATCTCGCCATAGCCTTCAAGGACAAGCTTCGCGTCGCGCGACACAACGAGTTCGCCGGATGCAACCAGCCTGCCGTCGAGACGCGCCGACTGCGAAGCATCGGGATGAAGCGTGATACGGACGCCGGCGGCCTCGAGCCTGACGCGTGCCTGATACAGATCCCGTTCAAGGCTTTCCAGCGCGGCAATGTCGCCCGCCGTCAAGCGGGTCGCGTCCGCAATTGCCGTCGCTTTTCGCCGGGCCGCGTCGGCATCCTCGGCAAGCTTCAACTGGCTGGTGAGGCGCTCGACCGCTTCGGTGGCCTGACGCCGCGCGATCGCCTGTTCCATGCGGCGCACGCGCCCTGCTGCCTCCTGCTCGGCCCTGGCGGCTTCGCTCAGACACGCCGCCGTTTTGCCGGCGATCGCATCGAGCCGGGCGAGTTCGGCGCTGGTGTCGTTTCGCGCAGCACTGGCTGCGTCCATCTCCGACCTGTCGGTAGCCAGATCGGCGGCCAGCCTGCGCCGCGCCATGTTGCGGGACATGGCAGCGTCCAGCCTCAGCCGTGCCCGTTCCACACCGCCCACGGCTGCCTGATGCTTTTCCTCCAGCCGGGCAACGCCGGCTGCGGCTGCGCGGGCAGCGACCGCTTTCTGGATCGCCTGGTTGAGCGAGTCGTCGCGCGTGTGACGGGCAAGGATATTTTGCACCCCGGCGAGCCGCGAAACCTGCGCGTCATGCTCGGCCATCTGCTTTTGCAGCGTGGCAAGCTGTTCGCGATCGGCTTCAAGCTGTGCGGCAAGCGCGCGGAACTCTCCCCGCGGGTTGTCGCGCTTGTCCCAGAAGCCGGATTTTCGCTCCTCGGCTGCGGCCAGCAGCGCACGTCCGCGCTCGCCGCCGGTCACCTGCCCGACTTCGCTTTCGAGCGCCAAAGCGAGATGGTTACGCCCGCTGCCGATGCCAAGCGCGCGGTGCGAGGTGCCCTGCTCGACCCAGAGCAGGCCGAAGACGCCGTGATGTTCCTGCGGCTTCGATCCACCTGAACCGGGCGGCGTGAAGCCGAACATTTCGGCCAGCTTTTCCTCGACGGCGTCACCCGTGTAGCGCTCGCCATTGCCGGCGAGTTCAGCCTCCGGGCGCTGGCAGAAGGCCTTGCGCAACTGCCACGCAGCGCCATCCCGTTCGAAGTCGAGCCGGATTTCCGGCCGGACCGACTGGTTGTAGGGCTGCATCGCCGCGGCTGCGGCACCGCCGACGCGGTGGCGCTCGAACAGCACGGCGCGCAAGGCGGCGAGCAAGGTCGATTTGCCGGCCTCGTTGTCGCCGACGACGACGTTGAGGCCGTCGCCGAGATCGTCGATGACAACATGGCCGAGCTTGCGGAAATCCGTGACCTCGATGCGGCGCAGCTTCATGTGCCGCTCATATGGTCGACATACATCATGCGCAGCGCGACGCGCGCGGCAGCATTCGACGGGTCTGCCGGATCGCCGGCCTTGGCCTTCAGCCGGTCGACGGCCAGCCGCACGAAGCCGGAAGAATCCAGCGCGTCGAGATCGTCTTCGGTCGGCTCCTCGAAGAGGCCGGCATCGTCGATCTCGAGATGATGGAACCGGTGCTGCCAAGACGACAGTTCGGTGCCGAGGCGGTAGCGTTCCGCCAGGCTGACGCCGCCGCGCAAGGTGAGCGAGACGACGCGGCGTGCGGCTTCGTTTTCGATCGAGGACAACGCATCGAGCGCGGCCTGACAGGTGCCATCGAGCAATTGGGCCTCGAGCTGGTGCCATTGATAGTGGCCGACCGGCACCACCTCGACGCGCTCCGGCGCAGCGGCACCGTCGAGATCGACGATGTGAACCAGACCGGAACTGTTGGCGCGGTGGCGGTCGGTTTCGGGCGTGCCGGAATACCAGGTTCTCGGCGCGATCTTCAGCGAACCGTGCCAGTCGCCGAGCGCCAGATAGGCGAGCCCTGCCGTCTGGGCGCGGGTTTCCGGAATCTCGTTGCTGGCTTCGGCAGCCCCCGGCAGGCGGTTGGCGACGCTGCCGTGGGCGAGGCCGATGCGGATTGCGCCCTCAGGCGTCGCGGCGGTGTCGAACCATTCGGTCTGGTCGAGCGATTCGCGCCGGCGCGACAGCGGCCCGGGCAGAATGACGGCGCGGCCGTCCCAGCCTGCGATCGGCTCCGCCTTGTCGGCGATGGTGATGTTGGACTCCAGCCCCATTTGGCGCATGCGGCTCCAGACGCTGTGGGCGAGTGCTGCGTCATGGTTGCCGGGCAGGAATATCCAGCGGCCGGAAAAGGGTTTCAGCGCATCCAAAGTGCGCAGAATGGTGCGGTCCTGCACTTCGTTGCTGTCGAAGGCATCGCCGGCGACCAGCACGGCATCGACGCCGCGTGTCGCGGCCAGCCGGGCGATAGTGCCGATGGTGGCGATGCGCTGGGCGCGCAGCTCCGCGCCGGCATCGCCCGGAACGTTGCCGAAGGGCTTGCCGATCTGCCAGTCCGCTGTGTGAAGGAATCTGAACGCCATGTGCGTCCCTCGATAGCGGTCCTTGCGCAGGCTGTGCAAGAGGCGTCTCAGGCCATCACCAGCCCATTGCGGCGGCGCTCAGATTGGTATTAT
This sequence comes from Mesorhizobium sp. DCY119, assembly GCF_003590645.1. NCBI lineage: Bacteria > Pseudomonadati > Pseudomonadota > Alphaproteobacteria > Hyphomicrobiales > Phyllobacteriaceae > Mesorhizobium > Mesorhizobium sp. DCY119. The sequence goes on from NZ_CP031834.1 coordinate 4,776,866, forward strand.
GTTGGTATTACTCTGGTATTATGGTGCAACGTGGCGCTTCCCGACATTTTTTCTGCCGACAAACTGAACCGGGACGATCCGGCGCCTGCCTATCGACGCCTGCAGACGCTGGTTGCCGAGGCAATCGCGGCGGGCGAGCTGAAGCCGGGTGCAGCACTGCCATCCGAGCGCGAGCTAGCCGTCCAGCTCGGCATTTCCCGGGTCACCGTGCGCAAGGCGATCGTCGGGCTGGTCGAGGACGGGCTGATCGTCCAGCGCCATGGCAGCGGCAACTATGTCGCCGGTGGACCGGAGCGGCTGGTGCAGAGCCTGAGCCAGCTCTACTCCTTCACCGAGGACATGAAGTCGCGCGGCAGGGAGGCGGGAACGCGCTGGCTGTCGCGCGAACGCGCATCGGCCAGTGCGGAAGAAGCCGACCTGCTCGGCATCCCTGCCGGTGAGCCGGTCATTCGCCTGCGCCGCCTGCGGCTGGCCGATGGTGAACCGATCGCGGTGGAATGGTCGCTGACGCCGGCCAGCGTGCTTGCCAACCCGGAAGATGTCGGCGCTTCGCTCTACGAGACGTTCCGGGCGCGCGGCTACAAGCCGGCGCGGGCCGTGCAGCATTTCACCGCTATCAATGTCGATGCCGAGACGGCGAAGCTGCTTCAGGTTCCCATTGGATCGGCGGCACTCGACATCCACAGAATCACGCGGCTGGAAGACGGCCGCATCGTTGAATCCAGCCGTTCGATCTTTCGTGGCGACGCCTACGATTTCGTCGCGGAACTGGGCATCGGAGCATAGAATGCGTTTTTCGGATTTCGTCACACTCGGCATTGCGCCGGGGACTTTTTCGGCTTTGCGTTGCGCCAATGGGGCTTGCACATGAGCCGCTATTTTCTCGGCATAGATGCCGGCTCGTCCGTTACCAAGGCCGCCGTGTTCGATGAGGCCGGCAGGCAGCTTGGCGCCGGCGCGCACCGCATTCGCCTGCAACGACCGCATCCAAGCTGGTCGGAGATCGATCCGGCTTCGGCGTGGGAGGCGGCAACCGCGGCGGTCAAGGCAGCACTGAAGGACGCGGGCGTCACCGGCGCGGATATCGCAGCTGTTGGCCTGTCGGCGGCGATGGTCGGCGCATGGCTGGTGGACGAAGCCGGCAACGCGCTGCGCCCGGGCATCATCTGGGAGGACAGCCGCGCGCAGGATTGGATGGAACGGCGCGCGGAGGAAGTCCCGGACTTTTATCAGCGCATCTTCCAGTCGGACGGCTGTGTGGTGCAGCAGGGTTGCACCCTGCCGCTGATGGCATGGCTGAAGGAGAATGAGCCGAAGGTGCTGGACCGCGCGGCGCATGCCTTCAGCTACAAGGACTTTCTGCGGCTGAAGCTGACCGGAAAGGTTGCCGCCGACCGCACCGAGGCGGCGGTCGCCCCCGGCAGCGCGCGCGACCGCGACCGCAGCGCCGAGATGCTCGAGCTATTCCAGGTTTCAGACCTCGCGAACAAACTGCCCCCGGTGGCCGATTCCGAAACTGTCGGCGGCTTCGTCACCGCTGAAGCGGCCGCGGCAACGGGTTTGGCAGAGGGTACACCGGTGGCCATCGGCGCGGGCGATGTGCCGGCGACCGTGACAGGCGCCAGCGCGCTGGAGGCCGGCATGGCGATGGCCGTGCTCGGCACGACCTGCATGGTCGGCGTCGTTTCGGACCATCCCGTCTTCACCCCGCCTGATCTCGGCCTGCTGTTCACGCTGCCGGGCGAGACCTGGTACCGCGCCATGGTCAATGTCGCCGGCACGCTCAATCTCGATTGGGCGGTGGAAACGCTGCTGCCCGAGCTGGCGAAGGAGCCGGACCTTTATGCCCGCATGGAGGCGATGATCGTCCCCATTCCGATCGGCAGCGAAGGCGTAGTCTATCTCCCCTATCTCAGCGAAAGCGGCATCATCGCTCCGGTGGTGAACCGCGAGGCGCGGGCCGGCTTCCACGGCCTTTCGCCCCGGCATGGTCGCCCGCATATGATCCGCGCGGTCTATGAAGGCGTGGCGCTGGCGCTGCGCGACCTGTTCCAGGATCTGGAGGGTACCGGCCACGAAATCCTGCTGACCGGCGGCGGCGCGCGCAGCCCGATGTGGACGCAGATGATCGCCGATTGCCTCGGCACGACCGTGCTGGTGCCGGCCGGCACAGAGTTCGGCGCGCGGGGTGCGGCCCTGCTTGCCGCCACCGCCATCGGGCGCTTTTCATCGATCCGCGAGGCCTCGGTCTCGACGCGTGAAATCCAGCGCCGGCATGAACCCGACGCTTCCGTCAAACCTGCATGGGACAGCGCTTTCATCGCCTATCGCGCCCGTCGCGACGCAGCATTGGGGAAATAGGCGGCAAATGGCTTTACAGGGCGCGTTTGAGTGGTGCATACCACTCAAACCAATGGAATATACCGGTGCCCATGACGTCTATAGCCGCCGACCAGCAACCGCTCTACCAGCGCATCGCGAATGACTTCGCGGCGCAGATCGCATCCGGCGCGCTGAAGGTGGGCGAGCGCCTGCCCTCAGAGCGGCAGATGGCCGAGGAGCTTGGCTACAGCCGCATGACGGCGCGGCAGGCGCTGAAGGTTCTGGAGCGGCGCGGGCTGGTCGAGACCCGCATGGGGCGCGGCGCATTCGTTGCCCATCCGCAGATCGAACAGCAGCTTTCGACGCTCAGCGGCTTCACCGAAGACATGCAGCGCGGCGGCCGTGTCGCCTCCTCCATCGTTCTGGACGCCGGCGTGGGTGCCGCCGACCTCGAAGCGGCAAACGCCCTTGGCATTGCCGAGCATGCGCCGGTGCACCGGCTGGTGCGCGTGCGCTTGGCCGACGCCGAGCCGGTCGGGCTCGAGCGCACCGAAATTCCGGCAGCCCTTGCGCCCAAACTGCTCGACCGCGCCGACTTCACCACCGACTCGCTCTACCGCGTGCTGCGCGAGGACTACGGCATCTATCCGAGCGAGGCCGAGCAAAGGCTGTGGTCGGCGCATCCCGATGCCTCGAGTGCGGCCGCTCTCGGCATCCCGATGCAGAGTTCGGTTCTCATCCTCACTCGCCGCACGCTCGACGCAACGCGACGCCCGATCGAATATGTCCGCTCGGTCTATCGCGGCGACTGTTTCGTGATGCGGGTCAACCTGACACTCGGAAAAGACGCATGACCAACACCCCGCACGCCGCCGCCTATCTTGCCGACCTGACCGCGCGCACCGGACGGCTGATCGAGGAGAATGCCGGTTCGATCGCGGCTGCGGCAGATGCGGTCGAGCGCACCGCCAAGGCCGACGGGCTGGTCTATATCTTCGGCACCGGCCACAGCCACACCATGGCCGAGGAGGCGCATTACCGCGCCGGCGGGCTGGCGCTGACCGTGCCGATCCTGTCGTCCACGACGATGGTGCATGAGGGTGCTGTTGCCGGTACCGTCTTCGAGCGCATGTCCGGCATCATCGCGCCGATCTTCGAGCGCTATCCCATGGGTCCGAACGACGTTTTGATCGTCGTCTCCAACAGCGGCGTCAACACAGCGACAGTGGAAGCCGCCCAGCTCGGCAAGGCGAAGGGCGCGACGGTTATTGCCATCACCTCCGAAATCTATTCGAAGCAGGCCGCCAATGGCCGCACCCGGCTTGCCGACGTCGCCGACATCGTGCTCGACAATGGAGCACCTCCCGGCGACGCAACCATGAGCGTGCCGGGCAGCGAATTGCGTGTCGGGCCGATCTCGACCTCGATCGGGGCGGCGCTGATGAACGCGGTGTTCGTGGAGGCCGCCGTGCGGCTGCAATCCAGCGGCATCAACGCGCCGATCTATCTCAGCGCCAACATGCCGGGCGCCAAGGAGGCCAACGAGGCGCTGATCGTCCGCTACAGGCCGCGCAATCCACATCTTTGAGGAAATTCCGCGGACTCAAGGGGAGCCGCGAATTAATGGGAGACTACATGATGAAACTGACGAGACTTCTGACACTTGCCGGCTTTGCCGCGACGCTTCTGACCGGCACCGCCTATGCCGCGCCGGTCGACCTGACGCTTTGGCACATGGAGCAGCCGCCGCACCGCGTGCAGCGCATGAAGGAACTGCTCGACGAATTCAACGCCGCCCATCCCGACATCCAGGTCAAGCAGGAGCCGCAGAGCTGGGGCGAAGTCTATGCCAAGGCGCCTGCCGCCTTTGCCGCCGGCAATGGCCCGGACCTGCTCTTCACCATTCCCGATTTCACCACGGTTCTGAAGGGCATCGACGCGGTCGTGCCGGTCGACGACCTGGTCAAGGATCTCGACGCCAAGCACGGCTTCATCGAAGCGACGCTGGCACCCTACAAGTATGACGATCACGTCTGGGCCGTGCCAGCCTACAACATGGCGATCTCGCTGTGGTACCGCAACAGCGTGCTGAAGGCTGCCGGCGTCGAAGTGCCGAAGACCTGGAGCGAATGGCAGGCTGCTGCCGAAAAGCTCAGCACCGACGGCAAATACGGCATCGGCCTTCCCGCCAACAAGCAGCTCTACACCGACCAGACCGTCTACAGCGTCATGGTCAACAGCGGCGCTGCCGACATCTACAAGGACGACGGCTCGATCGACTTCGACAAGCCGGCGACCGTCAACGCCTACGACTTCTACAGCAAGCTCGCCAAGCTTTCGCCGGCCGACAACGGCTCCTGGACCTGGGGCGAGGCCGAAGCCTGCTTTGCCAGCAACACCTGCGGCATGATCCTGCAGTTCGGCGTCATCAACACCTATGACACGCAGGCCGAAGGCGATGCCGCCGATCTTGGCGTCGCACCTGTCCCGCACGCCGACGACCAGAGCGAATCGGCGACGATCTCCTACTCCAACGCCATCATGCTGACGACCAAGGACGAGGCCAAGCAGGCCGCTGCCAAGGTCTTCCTGGCCTGGCTGCTGGAGCCGGCTAACTATGGCCGCTTCCTGACCATGGAGCCGGGCCTGTTCCTGCCGGTGACCGACGACGGCGCCAAGGCGGACTCGTTCTGGAACGACAAGACCGTGACCAAGTACAAGTCACAGGTCGAGACGATGATTTCGAACTCGCATGCCGGCAAGCTGTTCGGCTTCACCACCGGAAAGGTGTTCCCGTCGATCGGCGCCATCTCGGCGCAGAACGTAATCGCCGAGACGCTGCAGCATATCGTGGTGGACGGGCAGAGTGCAGCCGATGCCGTCAAGGGCGGCCAGGCACGTATGTCCGAAATCGCCAAGAAGTAAGAGACCTTAGGGCGGGAACAGACACGATGAAGAACACGACGCTGGCCTTCCTGTTCGTGTCGCCTGCCCTGCTCTTCCTGCTGGCAGTTCTCGGCTGGCCGCTGGTTCAGGCCGTCATCCTGAGTTTTCAGGATGTCGGCGTGATCGGCTCGCAAGGCCACTATGTCGGGCTTGCCAACTATACCGCGATCCTCGGCGGCGCCGGGTTCTGGCGCGCGCTGGGGCGCAGTGTCGTCTGGGTTCTGGGCAACGCCGTGGTGCAGACGGCACTTGCGCTGGCGACCGCGCTGATCCTCAACCAGAAATTTCCCGGCGTCCGCATCGCCCGCACCTGGGTCATCCTGAGCTGGATCGTGCCGACTGTGGTCGTCGTCATCATCTGGCGCTGGCTGCTGTCATCGTCGGGCGGCATGATCAACCCACTGCTCATTCAAGCGGGCGTCATCGAGCGCCCTGTCGGCTTCTTCGCCACCCGCGAAAGCGCCATGACGACGCTGATCCTGATCAATTCCTGGCGCTGGTTTCCCTTCACCGCACTGATGATGCTGGCCGGGCTGACGCGCATCCCGAGCGATCTCTACGAGGCCGCGCGCATCGACGGTGCAGGCACCTTCCAGCGCTTCAAGCGCATCACCTGGCCGCTGCTTCAGCCGACGCTACTGGTACTCGGCGTTGTCGGCACGCTCTTGTCCTTCAACGTCTTCGATGTGATCTGGCTGCTGACTGCGGGCGGACCGGCGGGCGCCACGCAGACGCTGCCGGTGCTGATCTACGAGACCGCCTTCAAAGGCTATCGGCTGAGCGAAGCGGCAACCGTTTCGGTGCTGACCAGTATCCTGCTGATGGGCTTTGCTTTCCTCGCCACGCGCGCCATGACCGCGCAGGAGGCCGCCCGATGAAACGCACATTCGGACAGGCGCTGTCGCTCTATGGCGGGCTTTTGCTGATCGCGCTTCTGATCTGCATGCCGTTCTGGTGGGTCATCACCGGCTCGATCAAACTGCCGCGTGAGATCATCCAGCGCGTACCGACGATGATCCCGGAGAGCTTTACGCTGCAGCATTTCGAGAAGCTGCTGCAGGCGTCGGACTTCCCGGTCTATCTCATCAACAGCCTCATCGTCGCCTCGTTCTCGACGGCGTTCACGGTGCTGCTGGCTCTGCCAGCGGCCTATGCCTTTTTCCGCATGGAATTTCCCGGCCGCAATGCGCTCTACCGCACGATCCTGCTCGCCTATGCCTTCCCCGGCGTCGTCGTGCTGATCCCACTTTACGGCCTGTTCGCCAAGGTCGGGCTGATCGACAGCCCGGTGGCGCTGGTTGTCGTCAATGTCGCCTTCGCGCTGCCCTTCTCGATCTGGATGATGCGCTCCTTCCTTGCCACCATCCCGCGCGAGATCGAGGAAGCAGCAGTGGTCGACGGTGCGCCGACGACCACCATTCTCGTGCGCATCCTGATGCCGTTGATCGCGCCGGGCATCGCCAGCGTCGCGATCTTTGCCTTCATCTCGTCGTGGACCGAATATCTGTTCGCTTCGGTGCTGATCGTGTCGGATGCGCGGCGCACCATTCCCGTCGGCTTTGCCGGCATCATCGGCCAGTATCAGATCGACTGGGGCCTGCTGCTTGCCGGCGCCACAGCCGCGATCATTCCGGTCGTCGCCCTCTTCGCCCTTGTCGGCCGCTGGTTCGTTTCCGGCCTGACCGACGGCGCGGTCAAATAGTTTGAAGGTATAGTCATGGCGGGCCTGTCGCTCCAGAAAGTGAAGAAGCGCTTCGGCGAAACCGAGGTGATCGGCGGCGTCGATCTCGACGTCAAGGATGGCGAATTCGTCGTCTTCGTCGGGCCGTCCGGCTGCGGCAAGTCCACGCTGCTGCGCATGATCGCCGGGCTCGAAACCACCTCGGACGGGCGCATCGAGATCGGCGGACGCGACGTGACCGGCGAAGACCCGGCCAAGCGCGGCATCGCCATGGTGTTCCAGACCTATGCGCTCTACCCGCATATGACAGTGGCGACCAATATGGGCTTTCCGCTGGAGATGGCGAAGCGGCCGAAGGAAGAGATCGACCGCAAGGTGGCGGAAGCCGCCAAGATCCTGCATCTCGAACCCTATCTGCAACGCAAGCCGCGCGAGCTTTCCGGCGGCCAGCGCCAGCGCGTGGCGATCGGGCGGGCCATCGTGCGCCAGCCTGGCGTGTTCCTGTTCGACGAGCCGCTGTCCAACCTCGATGCCGAATTGCGCGTGCAGATGCGTATCGAAATCGCGCGGCTGCATCAGGAACTCGGCACGACGATGATCTACGTCACCCACGACCAGGTCGAGGCGATGACGCTGGCAAGCCGCATCGTCGTGCTGCGCGCAGGCCGCATCGAGCAGGTCGGCGCGCCGCTGGAGCTTTACGAAAACCCCGACAACAGTTTCGTCGCCGGCTTCATCGGCTCGCCGCGCATGAACTTCGTGCCGGTGACGGTCGTCGGCGTGGAAGGCGGCAAGGCGATGGTAGCGGCGCCGAAGCTTGGGCTGACGGGCATGGCGGTCGCGACGCGCGGCGCGCCGCCTAAGCTTGGAACGGCGGTCAGCCTCGGCATAAGGCCCGAGCATTTCGTGGTGGCAGACGGGGCAGCCAGCGCGCTTTCCGGCAAGGTCACGCTGGTCGAGCGTCTCGGCGGCGTCACCTACGCGCATGCGCAACTGCCCGAGGGTGGCACGATCACCGTGGAAAGCCGCGATGCCCGCAGCTTCAACGCCGGCGACGGCGCGCGCTTCGGCCTCGACGGGACGCGGGCGTTTCTGTTCGATCAGGACGGGAAGCGGATTTGAGGTTGAGGTTGCCCCTCACCCTTACCCTCTCCCCGTGAAAAATGGGGAGAGGGAGCGTCAGCGTCGAGCTTCGTCCTTCTCCCGCAATGATGGGTAGACGGAGGCTGGCCGCTACGTTGATGACCCCCTCTCCCCGTCCTTACGGGGAGAGGGTAAGGGGCAGTTCTGCCGCAAAAACACTCACAAAAATCACCAGTCAATGCCCCGGTGAATCGTCGTCCTCCAGTTCGGCGTCGCTGCGCTGGTCATGCACCCTGCGCCATATCGTAAGCCGGTGTGCCAGTTCGGAATCCTGCTGATGCTCGGCCAGCCGCGCCTGCTGGCGTAGCGCCAGGCGCACGACGCCGCGCTCGAAGCGGCCATCGGGAATGACAAAACCTTCCGGGTCGCCGCCACGTTGCAGCGCGCCGAGAACGGTCCGCTTCAGCATCACCAGATTGGGGTCGCCATAGGCGGAATAAAGATCCTGGAAATGCCGATGCAGCCCAGCATCGAATTCGATGTCTTCGCCCATGGCACCGATGACCGGATTGCCGGGGTGAAGCGAACCGAGCGGCATCAGCCCTTCCGGGATCGGCGTGTTGGCGGAATGGGTGCGACCGGTTCGCAACAGCTTCGGCAGCAGATGCGTGTGCGGACCGGGGGGCGAGACGCCGCCGGTGTCGGGGCCGCCAATCTTCTGGAACACCTCGACGCGGCCGATATGGGTCAGCGCGACGCGGTGCGGGTGGGCGGAAAGAATGGCCGGCATGGCGGCATTGTCGTGCTCGAACAGCGAATGGCCGAGATTGGCGCGCAGCACTGTCAGCAGCTTCGGATCGCTGGTGCGGATGCAGAAATCGCATTGCGGGAGCGACAGACCCATGTCGAACAGGATGCCGGTGTGGTCTATGCCGCGAATGGCGTCGTCGTCGGGACCAAGCTCTGTCAGGACGGAACGGGCCTCACGACGCGCCAGCGCTTCCGGCAGGCACAATGCGACCGCCTGGCTCCAGCGATGGGCGCGCGGGCTGACGGTTTCATAAGCGACCGGCACCACTTCATCCAGCCGCTTGCGGTCGATATGGATCGCGCCGCGCCGGGTCGCGCGCGACAGCGTGAAGCCATCATCGATGACCGGCGTCTCGTCGCGATCCTGATGGAATTCGGCGATCGCGCCGAAGGTGCCCATGCTCCAGCCCGTCTGCCAGTCGCGCAGATGATCGCGAATGAGGTTTTGCAGCGTTTCCATGTTTCGCCCTCCCAAGTCCGTCAGCCGGCGACGTCCAGCGGCATGACCAGCATGCCGCCTTGCGTCTCGCCGAGATAAGCCTCTACGCCATAGACCGAGCGCAGGCGCGCGGCCGTCAGCACCGCGCGCGGCGCGCCGTCGGCAACGATGCGGCCCTTGTCGATGAGAACGAGCCGCGTGCACCAGCGCGCCGCAAGGCCAAGATCATGCAGCGAAGCGACAACGCCCCGGCCCTCCGAGGCGAGTGCCGCAAACAGGCGCATCAGCGTGATCTGGTGCGAAGGGTCGAGGCCGGCGGTCGGCTCGTCGGCCAGCAGCAGCGGCGCATCCTGCGCGAGCGCGCGGGCAATCAGCACCCGCGCTTTCTCGCCGCCGGAAAGGTCGGTCGCGGGACGGTGTCGGAAGGCGTCGACCTCCATGCGGCGCATGGCTTCTTCGATCTTTGCCGTGTCCGCCGCATCAAGTCCGGCAAAGGCAGGCCGATGCGGCGCGCGGCCGAGCGAAACCAGCATCTCGACCGAAACCGGCCAGCCGATCTCGCGCTCCTGCGGCAGATAGGCGAGGTGACGCGCGCGCTCCTTCGCCGGCATGAAGGCTGCATCCTTGCCGGCAATCGCAATCTTTCCGGTCGAGGGGATGAGGCCGAGGGCCGCCCGCAGCAGCGTCGATTTGCCGGCACCATTCGGGCCGATCAGCCCGACGAACTCGCCTTCCTGAACGGCAAGCGAAAGCCCGTGCAGTACCGGCTTGCCGCCGAGCGAAGCATGAAGTTGATCGATGGCAAGGAGGGTCACAGCAGGTTCCTCCGCGTGCGGTAGACGAGCCAGAGGAAGAACGGCGCACCGACGATGGCCGTCAGGACGCCGAGCTTGAGGTCCTTTCCCGGCGCGATGATGCGGACCAGAATGTCGGCGGCGAGCAGAACGCAGGCACCGCCGAGCGCGCTGGCCGGCAGCAGCCGCGACGGGCGCGAGCCGACCAGCGGACGCAATATATGCGGCACGACGAGGCCGACGAAGCCGATGGCGCCGGCAACAGCGGTTGCGGCCCCCACAGACGCGGCGGTGCCGAACACTGCCAGGAACTGCACGCGGCGCATATCGACGCCCATGCTGGCGGCGGCGTCATTGCCGAGCGTCAGCGTGTCGAGCGCCCGCCCGAGCGAGGCGAGCATGACCCAGCCGACGATCATGAAAGGTGCGGCGAGCCAGACATGGGTCATGGAGCGGTCCGTGAGCGAGCCGAGCATCCAGAACATGATTTCGAGTGCGGCAAACGGGTTCGGCGACAGATTGAGCGCCAGCGAGGTCATGGCGCCGGCGAAGCTTGAGACTGCGACGCCGGCGAGGATGATGGTGAGCGCGCCGCCCTTCATGCCGGCCATGGCCTGCACGACCAGCACCGCGAGCACGGCTCCGGCAAGCGCTGCCAGCGGCAGGCCAAGCGGGAAGACCGCCGAGAAGCCGGTGTAGATGGCGATGACCGCGCCGAGCGAGGCGGTGGCGCTGACGCCGATCAATCCCGGCTCTGCCAGCGGGTTGCGCAGATAGCCCTGCAGCGCTGCACCAGATAGGCCGAGCGTCGCGCCGATCATCAGGCCAAGGATGGCACGCGGCAGGCGGATTTCCTGCATGATGAGGGCGATGGCGCCGGCCTTCGATGAGAACAGTGCGGCGATGCTTTCGGTAAAACCAAGTGCAGCGGGGCCAACGGTGAGCGACAGCAGGAACAGGATGAGTGTCGCTGCGCCAAGCACCACGAGCAGCAGGCGGTAGCGGGCGGTCTCGCTCATTTGGCCGCCCCCGCCGCATCCTGCAGAATCCGCGCGACTTCGAGCGTGAAGGGGGCGCCGCAGATCGTGTACTTCGACGGGATATTGACGGCCGTGCTGCCCGCTGTCAGCGCCTTGAAGGCAGGGTGGACATAGCCCTCCTCGGCCAGTGCGGGGCCTGGATAATCGCCCTCGCTGGAGACGACGAGATCGGGATCGGCGAGCACCAGCAGTTCCAGCGGCAGTTTCGACGTGCCGGTGAGGCCGAGCCGCGCAGCGATGTTTTCGAGGCCGGAGATGCCGATCAGCGCATCGACCAGCGTGCCGGAGCCGGAGGTGTAGCTGTTGGCGGAGTAGGTCGCGACAGACTTGCCGGAGGGCGGCTGCGCGCGGAGCTTCGCTAACGCGTCATCGATCTCGGCCAGAAGCGCAGACGCCTTTTCCTGCCGTCCCAGCAGCGTGCCCATGCGCGAGATGTGTTCGCGGATGTCGTCAAGGGAATTTGCCGGCGCAAATTCCTCCACGCGAAAGCCGAGCCGCCGCAGAAGCTCGACGGTCGTGCGCGTCGTGAAGGTGCCTGCGATGATCAGGTCCGGCTGCATGAGAAAGACTTCCTCCGCCAGCCCATGGTTGACCACATAGCCGCCAGCCTGATCGGCAAGCACCGACGCATTCCTGTCGCCGGCGAGATAGGAGACCGAATAAAGCTGGCCCTCGCCGGCGATCAGCATGGCGAGCTGGTCGGTGCAGACATTCATCGAGACGACGCGATGCGGAGCCTCGGCGGCGAGAGCCGCAGAGGCGTTGAGAACCGAGACCATCAAGATCGCCATGATTCGTTTCATGCTTTTCTCCGGGCACCGGGCCCCAATAGAGGCCCGATGCAGAACCTCACCGTTCAGAACGTTCGCGTAAAGCTCAGATTGAAAGTGCGCCCCGGCGCGCGGTAGTCGGTGACGGTGGCGTATTCCTCGTCGAACATGTTCTCGACCGAGAATTTGAACTGCGACTGCGCATCGAGGGCATAGAGCGCGGTGAAATCGACCGTCACGTAGTCCGGCAGTTCGACGGTGTTGGCCGCATTGGAATAGCGCGCCGCGCCATAGAGAACTTTCGCCGTCAGGTCGAGCTGCTCGGTCGGGCTGTAGGTGAGTTCGGCCGTTGCCTTGAAGCGGTCGCGATAGGGAATGTACTTGCCATTGTCCTGGTTGAGCGGCTCACGGATGTCGATCGTGGCCTTGCCGCTCCATTCGTCGCTGAAGCGGTGCGCCAGCGTCACCTCGAAACCGGTTATGCGGGCGCTTGCGACGTTGAAGGGAAGATAGGTCGGCGGATTGGAGGCAATCGCGTCGGCGAGGAAGGTCTGATAGAAAGCGAGGTCGACGCTGGTGCCAGCCGTTGCCTGCCAGTTCAGCCCGACCTCGTAGGAGCGCGACTTTTCAGGCTTCAAATCCGGGTTGGAATAGCCGGGATAATAGAGATCGTTGAAGGTCGGCGCGCGGAAGCCGGTGGCGTAGGACGAGCGCAGCACGAGATCGGGCAGCACTTCGTAGCTCGCGCCGACATTGTAGGTGGTGGCGCTGCCGAACTGGCTGCTGTGATCATAGCGGATGCCCGTGTCGACGCGGAGCGCCTCGTACTCCAGCGAATACTGGCTGAAAAGTGCGGCCAGGTCGCGCGAATCGACGGCGAAGTCGACGGTCGAATCGACCTGCTCGCGATAGGCTTCGACGCCGCCCGTCAGGATGTGGCTGGCCTTGCCGGTCTCGAAGCGTTTTTCGGTCGAGGCGAATATGCCGTAGCGCTGCGTGTCGAACTGGCTGTCGCCACCCGGCACGTCGTCGCGGAAATTGGTCGAGTAATCGAGGCCGGAGCTGAGTTCGACCGTCGAGGACCAGCTGTCGGAATGGAGGACATGCGCGCCCACTTTGCCGGCAAAGGTCGTGGTGTCGACTTCGTTTGCGGATGGGAACGTCGCGTCGTACTGGCTACGGCCGCGCGCGAACAGGCCGTCGGCGTAGAGCCGGCCCCAATCAAATTCCTTCGAGAGCGAAAGATTGGCCGAGCCTTGCAGGAAGCCGTCATCGTCGGGCTCGTGACCCCAGGCGAGCGGCGTGGTAAAGTCATAGCCGCGCGTGCCCAGCAGGCTGCCGCTGAGCGCGTAGTTCACGCCGCTTTCGCTGCGTCCCTGGACGGTGCCGGAGACATAGCCGCCCCAGGGATGGGTGACGCCGGTGGTGAGCGTGGCACAGGCATTGCGGCCATCGGCGCAGGCTCCGCCCTGTTTGGTGATGATGTTGACGACGCCGCCCATGGCGTCGGCGCCGTACTGGGCCGAATGCGCGCCCTTGGCGACCTCGATGCGTTCGATCGAAGCCAGCGGGATGTTGAAGATGGAGGTCGTGCCGCTGGTGGCCGAGCTTGCCCGCACGCCGTTGATCAACACCAGCGTTTGGGTGGCCGACATGCCGCGCAGATAGACATTGGCCGACGCCCCCTGCCCGCCATAGGAAATGATCGAAACGCCGGTATAGGACTTCAGCAGCGACGGCAGGTCGGGTGCTGCCGACTGCTCGATCTCCCTGCGGTCGATGACCGTCACCGACGAGGTCGAGCGCGCCAGCGTGGTCTCGCGCCGCAGCGGCGTTGTGACGACGACCGTGTCGAGTTTGATTACGTCCGCGGCGCCGTCATCCAGCTCCTGCGCGCCGGCATTATTCGTGAAAGCCAGCGCCAATGCGCCAGCCAAAATGGTCGATTTCTGCATGTCTGCCCCCGATAGGCTTTTGGCGGGCGGCAAAGCGCGCCCGAAGGTTTGATGACAAACCGCAGACAGGAAAATGATCGACAGGCAGACTATGAAACGACGACATCGAACCCTCGGCCAACCCCGGCATGCGGCAACACTTTTTCAAATGTCACCGCCACGGGCGACCGCGCCTGAACACACCCCGTGTTCAAGCATGGGTGACCGGAAAAGGCAGGTCTCCTGACTTCCGGGTCTATGCTTGTCTTTCGCCTTCCCAATCGCGCTGAAGCGCTTTTAGTGGCCTGGTTGAAAGAAAGCTCGCCGGCTACAGTTGCGGGGGCAGTCTCGGCTTCGATCTGTCGATCTCACCGTGTTCCCTTTTCATCCGCCGTGAAGCGGAACCAATTCCGATTCCACTGGTAGCTGTGCGTCCGGCGAGCGTCAACCGGGTTTGGCGGTGTGTGGAAAAAGCCGATGTGGAAATGCCTAAACGGCCGAGCCGTTTGCGGCGAGCATGAACATGCCTCGCAGACGGCGCAGGCCATCGGGCAATGGCGCACGGCGATCGAGGCGAGCGACTTCGCGGGCGGCGGCAGTGCGTATGTCGCTGCCTTGCGGCAGCCATAGCAGCCACGACAGGAAGATATCTTCCGGGCACGACAGGGCTGGGTCTTCGACGGACGCAGCCGAGCCGGCGGGACGCTCGATCGCGCCCGATTGCCAATGCGAGCCCATGGATCAGGCCTCGACCGTCAGCGCACCGAGCGGCTTCGAACAACAGGCGAGGATGAAGCCGTCCTCGATTTCGTGGTCGAGAATGCCGCCATTGTGGCTCATCTCGACCTCGCCCGAGACCTTCTTGATCTTGCAGGTGCCGCACAGGCCGAACTCGCATGCGGCTGATATGCGCACGCCGGAAGCGCGGGCCGTCTGCAGCACGGTCTGGCCGGAGACGCAGTCGGCATCGATATCCGACAGCGCAAAGCGGATCGGGGTGATCTGCTCGACAGGCGCGCTATCGGGCGCGGGCGTGGAGGCGTCGGAGAACGGCGCCGGAACGACTTCCACCGGAGGCGCGCCAAAGCTTTCCTGATGATAATGCGCCATGTCGAAGCCTGCGGCCTCGAGCATCTGGCGCACCGCGCGCATGAACGGGTCGGGGCCGCAGCAGAAGACTTCGCGGTCGCGGAAATCGGGCGCCAGAAGCGGCAGGCGCACGGCATCGATGCGGCCCATATGGCCGCTCCAGACTTCTCGGTTCGAGCGCTCCTCGATGAGGAAGCCGAGCGACAGGCCGGGCATGCGGCTGCCGAGCAGTTCCAGCTCCTTGCGGAAGATGATCTCTTCCGGGCGGCGCGCGCAGTTGACGAAGGCGACGTCGGTCCATGGCGCGCAATCGTTCAGCCAGCGCAGCATCGACATCATCGGCGTGACGCCGGAACCGGCGGAGACGAACAGGTATTTCGCCGACGGATGGTTGTGATGGGAGAAATCGCCTGCCGGGCCGTAGGCCTTGATGTGGACGCCGGGCACGAGATTGTCGAACATCCAGCGCGTGCCGACGCTGCCGGCCTGCGCCTTGACCGTGACCGCGATGGAGAACGGCCGCGACGGGCTGGAGGACAGCGTGTAGGTGCGCATCAGCGGGCCGTCTTCCAGCGGCAGTTCCAGCGTGACGAACTGGCCGGGCTGGTAGCGGAACCAGGTCTGGTTGTCGGAGCGGAAGATGAAGGTCTTCACCTCCGACGCCTCGTCGATCACGCCGATGCATTCCAGCACCTGCAGCCGGTCGTTCCACGGCACCATCTCGTCCAGATGCCGATAAAGGGAAAGTTCCGTCATCGCGTTCATCCGCTTAGTTCCGTTTGATTGACCATGAGCTTGTCCGAAAACCGGCAACCACTTTTCGCTAACGCGGTCCTACGGTTCGGGCTCATGGTCTTAGGCCACGCTGCGCAGCGCCGGCTTTTCGTCGTCGGTCAGGCGCGGCTCGATGAAGTTGCAGTACCATTCGACGAACTGCATCACGCCGCCCTCATGCTCGACCGAGTAAGGTCCGGGCTCATAGGCCGGCGACTTGATGCCGAAGGCATTTTCCTCGACGATCCTGCGGTCCTGATCGTTGGTCTCGGTCCAGACATGGGTGAGTTCAGCGAGATCGTAGTCGACACCCTCGACCGCATCCTTGTGCACCAGCCATTTGGTGGTGACTGCCGTTTCGGTTGCCGAGATCGGCAGCACGCGGAAGGTGACGGCGTGGTCGCCCAGCACATGGTTCCAGGTGGTCGGGTAGTGATAGAGCAGCAGCGCGCCGATCTTGTCGGCAGTGACGATATCGGAAAGGTTCTTCCTCACCGCGCGCTTGCCGGACATCGTGTAGCTGACGGCGTCGCGCAGCAGCGGCGCACGCGTGGCACGGTACTGGCCACCGGCATCGATGCGGAACTTGCTCGGCAGGCCGACAGCCTCGCACTTCGCCCAATGGGCAAGCATTTCGGGATCGCTTTCGGCACCGTTGACGCCGGTGACTGTCGGAGCTTCCGGGAAGGTCTTACAAAGTTCGGGATGGTTCGCCGCGCAGTGATAGCACTCGCGGTTGTTTTCCCAGACCAGCTTCCAGTTGCCCTTCTCGACGATGGTGCTTTCGAAAGCGACCTTCGCGTCGCGCAGGCGGTGCGGCAAAAGATAAGGCTCGACCATCGCCCGCATCGGCGCGAAATCCGCAGGCTCCTTGGCGAGGCAGATGAAGATGTAGCCGCCGACGCTTTCGCAGGCGACGGGCTTCAGGCCGAACTGGTTCTTATCGAAGCCCTCGGCCATCTGGCGGGCAAACAGCAGGCGGCCGTCGAGCTCATAGGTCCACTGGTGATAGGGGCAGACGAGCTTGGCCGTCGTGCCCTTTTCGGCGGTGCAGACGCGCGAGCCGCGATGGCGGCAGGAATTGTGGAAGGCGCGGATGTCGCCCTTCTGGTCGCGCACGACCAGCACGGGATAGTCGCCGATCTGCGCGGTGATGTAGCTGCCGGGCTTGGGCAATTCGCAATCATGGCCGAGGAACAGCCAGTCGCGATACCAGATCAGCTCAAGATCCAGCTTGAAATAGTCCGGATCGGTGTAGAAAGCCTGCTCGAGGCTGAAGCCCTCGCGGCGGTTGCGTAACTGCCGCAGCATCTCATTGCGCGCATCCATGTCCTGTCCTCGCTATCCAAGGACTGAACTGGTGGTGATGTCAGGGGAGAAAGATTGCACGGCAACGCCCGCTGGAGCCTGTCCGCGCAAAAATCCGCCGCTTGATCGCCCACCGCGATCAGTCGAATTTACAACACTCAAGGCTGGTTTCCGGGCTCTGGAGCGGTCCTGCAGGACCCGTCACGGACACCTTCCCAAGCCATTTGCGGCCCAGTGGTCTCCCGCCGTGACATTCTC
Organism: Mesorhizobium sp. DCY119; assembly: GCF_003590645.1. Lineage (NCBI taxonomy): Bacteria > Pseudomonadati > Pseudomonadota > Alphaproteobacteria > Hyphomicrobiales > Phyllobacteriaceae > Mesorhizobium > Mesorhizobium sp. DCY119. Next base: position 4,794,114 of record NZ_CP031834.1, read on the forward strand.
CACCACCGTTGCGGGGGCAGCGCCGGCATCAAACCGGCTTCCCAATTCTCCGGTCCGCGATCAAGCGCACCAGCACCTCAAGTGTCCCGATATAATCACCGAATCGGCGCGCACGGCGATACGAAAGCGACATGGCCCAAGCGCAAAGGCGACAGCGGAAAAATCCGCTGCTATTCCGCCGCCTCGGCACGGGGTGCCGGCACGTAATTGAGGATCGGACCGAGCCAGCGTTCGACCTCGATCACCGCCATGTCCTTGCGGGCGGCGTAGTCCTCGACCTGATCCCGCTCGACCTTGGCAACACCGAAATAATAGCTTTCGGGGTGCGAGAGGTACATGCCCGAGACGGACGAGCCGGGCCACATCGCCATGCTTTCGGTCAGGCTGACACCAGCCTTTTTCTCGGCATCGAGCAGCCTGAACAGCGTCACCTTCTCGGTATGGTCTGGCTGCGCCGGATAGCCGGGCGCGGGACGGATGCCCTGATAGGGCTCGCCGATCAACTCGTCCGGCGCGAGGGCCTCATTCGGCGCGTAACCCCAGAATTCCTTGCGCACTTTTTCATGCATGCGCTCGGCAAAAGCCTCGGCGAAGCGGTCGGCCAGCGCCTTGACGAGGATCGAGGAATAGTCGTCGTTGGCGCGCTCGAAGCGCTCGGCAATCGCTACCTCCTCGATGCCCGCCGTGACCACGAAGCCGCCGACATAATCGGGCTTGCCGCTGTCGGCGGGCGCGACGAAATCCGACAGCGCCACGTTCGGGCGGCCGTCGCGCTTGGCCAGTTGCTGGCGCAGCGTGAAGAAGGTTGCGAGTTCCTGCGCCCTGCCCTCGTCGGTGTAGAGCCGAACGTCGTCGCCGATGGCATTGGCCGGCCAGAAGCCGATGACGCCCTTTGGCGTGAACCATTTTTCGGCGATAATCTGCTTCAACATCGCCTGCGCATCCTCGAAGAGTTGGCGCGCGGCCGGGCCCTGCGCCTCGTCTTCAAGGATTTTCGGATAGCGGCCCTTCAGCTCCCATGTCTGGAAGAAGGGCGTCCAGTCGATGTAGCGGGCGAGTTCGGCAAGGTCCCAGTTCTCGAAGGTGCGCGTGCCGAGGAAGGACGGCTTTGGTGGCTGGTAGTTCGTCCAGTCGATCCTGTGGGCGTTGGCGCGCGCCTTGGCCAGCGGCAGGCGCTGCTTGTCAGCCTCGGAGCGGGCATGGGCATCCGCCACCTTCTTGTACTCGGCACGGACATTATCGACATAGCCGGGCTTGGCGTCGGCCGACAGCAGGCTGGAAACCACGCCAACGGCACGGCTGGCGTCGGTGACATAGACGGTCTGGCCGCGCTCATAGCGCGGGTGGATTTTCACCGCAGTGTGCACGCGGCTGGTCGTCGCCCCGCCGATGAGCAGCGGGACGCTGAAGCCCTCGCGCTCCATCTCGGCAGCGACATGCACCATCTCGTCGAGCGAGGGCGTGATCAGGCCGGACAGGCCGATGATGTCGACATTCTGCTCTTTCGCTGTCTGCAGTATCTTGGTTGCCGGCACCATGACGCCGAGATCGATGATCTCGTAGTTGTTGCAGGCAAGCACGACGCCGACGATGTTCTTGCCGATGTCGTGGACATCGCCCTTCACCGTCGCCATCAGGATTTTTCCCGCACTCTCGCGACCACTGGAGGCAATGCCGTTCTTGGCATTGGCGATCTTCTCGGCTTCCATATGCGGCAGGAGGCCGGCAACCGCCTGCTTCATGACGCGGGCCGACTTGACCACCTGCGGCAGGAACATCTTGCCCGCGCCGAACAGGTCCCCGACGACATTCATGCCGGCCATCAGCGGGCCTTCGATGACGTGCAGAGGGCGCTCGGCCTTCAGCCGCGCCTCGTCGGTGTCGGCGTCGATGAATTCGGTGATGCCATTGACCAGCGCGTGTGAAATGCGCTGCTCGACCGGCCATTCGCGCCAGGCAAGATCGCGCTCCTTGGCCTCCTTGCCGGCCGTGCCCTTGTAGCGCTCGGCAAGCTCCAGCAGGCGCTCGGTGCCATCGTCGCGGCGGTTGAGCACGACGTCCTCGCAGGCCTTGCGCAGTTCCGGATCGATCGATTCGTAGACGGCGAGCTGGCCGGCATTGACGATGCCCATGTCCATGCCCGCCTGGATGGCGTGATAGAGGAACACGGCGTGCATGGCCTCGCGCACCGGCTCGTTGCCGCGGAAGGAGAAAGACAGGTTGGAGACGCCGCCGGAGATATGGACATGCGGCAGCGTATTGATGATTTCGCGCGTCGCTTCGATGAAATCGACGCCGTAATTGTTGTGCTCCTCGATGCCGGTGGCGACCGCGAAGATGTTGGGGTCGAAGATGATGTCTTCCGGCGGGAAGCCGGCCTGCTCGGTGAGCAGCTTGTAGGCGCGGGTGCAGATCTCGACTTTTCTGGCTTGCGTGTCGGCCTGGCCCTGCTCGTCGAAGGCCATGACGACGACCGCCGCACCATAGGCCCGGCACAGCTTCGCGTGATGCAGGAAAGCCTCCTCGCCTTCCTTCATCGAGATGGAATTGACCAGCGGCTTGCCCTGCACGCATTTCAGGCCGGCCTCAATCACATCCCATTTGGAACTGTCGATCATCACCGGCACGCGGGCGATATCGGGTTCGGCGGCGATGAGGTTGAGATATTCGACCATCGCCTTTTGCGAGTCGATCAGGCCTTCATCCATGTTGATGTCGATGATCTGCGCGCCATTGACGACCTGATCGCGCGCGACATCGAGGGCTGCGGCGTAGTCTCCGGCCGTAACGAGCTTGCGGAATTTGGCCGAGCCGGTGACGTTGGTGCGCTCGCCGACATTGACGAAGGGGATTTCGTCGGTGAGCACGAAAGGCTCGAGGCCCGACAGCCGCATCTTCGGCTCGATCTCGGGCAGTGCGCGCGGCGGATATTTCTTCACGACTTCGGCGATGGCGCGGATATGCTCGGGCGTCGAGCCGCAGCAACCGCCGACGATGTTGACCAGGCCTTCGCGCGCAAAATCCTCGATCTGCGCCGCCATGAATTCCGGGCTCTCGTCATACTGGCCGAATTCGTTGGGCAGGCCGGCATTGGGATAGGCGCAGACGAAAGTGTCGGCGACATCCGAAATTTCGGACAGATGCGCGCGCATGGCGTTGGCGCCGAGCGCGCAGTTGAGCCCGATGGTGAACGGGCTGGCGTGGCGAACCGAATGCCAGAAGGCCGTCGGCGTCTGGCCCGACAAAGTGCGGCCGGAAAGGTCGGTGATGGTGCCCGAAATCATGATCGGCAGATCGATGCCCTTCTCGGCAAAGACCTCGCTGCAGGCGAAGATCGCAGCCTTGGCGTTCAGCGTGTCGAAGATGGTCTCGATCAGGATCAAATCGGCGCCGCCGTCGATCAGGCCGCGCAGCTGCTCGGCATAGGCGATGCGCAGATCGTCGAAGGTTACGGCGCGGTAGCCGGGATTGTTGACGTCCGGCGAAATCGAGGCCGTGCGGTTGGTCGGCCCGAGCGCGCCGGCGACGAAGCGGCGCTTGCCGTCTTCCTGCTCGGCACGGATCGCCGCGCGGCGCACGAGACGCGCTCCATCACGGTTGAGATCGTAGACCATGTCCTCCATGCCGTAATCGGCCTGGGCAATGGAGGTCGAGGAGAAGGTGTTGGTCTCGATGATGTCGGCGCCGGCGATGGCATATTTGTAGTGGATTTCCTCGATCGCTGCCGGCTGCGACAGGATCAGAAGGTCGTTGTTGCCCTGCTGGTGGCAGGCGCAGCCGCCGAAGCGCTCGCCGCGAAAATGGTCCTCGTCGAAGCCGAGCCCCTGGATCTGCGTGCCCATCGCGCCATCGAGGATGAGGATGCGCTCGCGCGCCGCCTTTTCCAGTGCGGCGCGTATCTCCGCGCCGTCGCGCGGTGCTGAAACGGCACCGAACAGTGCATCGAGGGTGTTATTTGACTGCGACATATTTTGCACCTTAAGCGACATGTCTGCGCATGTCACATAACGACATCTTTATGTCAACATATCACACCATGCTGATTTTACCACTGGCTGCATTCTTCCGACGGATCGCAAAGCCCGCACTCGCGTCGCGCAATCGCACAGGCGCGAATTCGCAGGCCAGAGACCTATTATGGCTGCAGTTTCGAAGGTCAAAGCGGCATTGTTGTCCTGATGCAACCTCCATCGGCCCCCGGCGTTTAACCACATGTCTCGATCGTGATTGGCGCGAGGCGCATGCATGCCCATATTCTAGCGGGGCGGGATTTCTTCTCTGATCAGGAGATGAGGTTTGAAATGGACAGGTTGCAGTTCGTCATTCCGGTACGCATAAACCCGGAAGCTGGCCAGCCGGTTACGGAAATCTACAGCGTCGACGACGCCATGACCTTCCTTCACGAGTGGCCGGTCGGCAGGCAGGGGCCTGTCTATCAGACGGCGATGAATGCCTGCCTGGCTGCCATGATCGAGCAGGTTCCGACCGAAGATGCCCGCAAGGCGTTCACAAGTTTTGCCCGCGTCTCCAAGATCCTCACCAAGGACGACGCCCATGCGCTCGTGCTGGACGGGGACGGCGAGATAAGGCCGGCGCATTAAGCGTCGACAGGGACCGTGAGCCGCAACTTCAGATAACAATCATGTGTGCGTTGAGCCTGACGGTCGCCATCGGCCTGTGAGAACGGCTGCCGATAACCTAGATAGACAGCGTCAAGGCAAGCTTCGCCGCCAATGCAAAGGGAATAACATCGTGCCGAAATCGAAAGCCGTGGTCGAAACCGAGAATGCAAGCCGCTACCTGCAGCAGCTTTGCAAACATTGGGGCCACAAATTCACGGTCGATTTCACCCCGATCAAGGGGCATATCGATCTCGGTGAAGGGCGTCTGGTCGATATGGACGCAAGCCCGACCGCGCTTACGGTCGAGGTCGAAGCCGCTGACCTGCCGCGAATGGAACAGGTCGTGGCCGACCATATCGTGCGCTTTGCGTTTCGGGAGGAACTGGCTTTCGAGTGGAAGCCGATCGGCGGGTAGAGATTTTGCGGGGGGTGCACTTCGAATTTGTGCCCTTCCGCAGTTCAAACACGCGAGCCGGGAAAAGCTTTCGAAAGAATCAATCGCTTGGGAATATTTGGTGGAGCCAAGCGGGATCGAACCGCTGACCTCCTGCATGCCATGCAGGCGCTCTCCCAGCTGAGCTATGGCCCCATTTTCCGAATTTAGAACCCGGACACCGTTTCCGGCGAGTAGTCCGACCGGGGCTGGCCCCGAACCGGTGTGAGGCGGCTTCTAGCGCCGCCTCGTCGGAAGATCAAGCCTGCTTGAGGCCTTTTTCTTACACCGCAGTGCCGGCACCCCGGCACCGCGGCATTGGTTCAAGTCTCGTCGTCGTCGCCAACGCCGATGATGTCGGAGACGTCGTCGTCGTCTTCCTCTTCATCTTCAAGGAACGTGTCGTCGTCATCGTCGCCGAGGTCGACGTCTTCCTCGTCCTCGATCTCGATAACGTCGTCCTTGGTCTCGTCGTCTGCTTCTTCGAGAGAAACGACTTCGGCGCCTTCTTCCTCGGCGTCGATTTCCTTCTCCTCGACCTCTTCCTCTTCGTCATCGACAGCCTTGATGCTGGTCGTGTCGAAATAGGACCGAGGGTAGGTCTTGCCCGTGTAGGGCGAAACGATCGGATCCTTGTTCAGGTCGTAGAATTTACGCCCGGTTTCCGGATCGATGCGCTTTATGCCAAGTTCTGGTTTAGCCACCGTCAATGCCTCGTATGCAAAGTTTGGTCCCCATAACCACAGTTTGATGCGCTGTCAAAGCCAAAAGACGGAAATTTCCGCATCGGCCAAACAGCTGTCAAAACAGCCGCACTGGAGGGGATGACCGGCACGGCGGGCCATGGTAGGAGACCGCCGCACTATCTGGAAAACGCATGTTTTGCGGTCTTCCGCAAGAGGTATCTTCATGTCGCATCAATCACTTCCGCAGCCAGCGGCCGCTCGCAAATCGTCAGCACTCTCCGGAACGGTCCGGATGCCGGGCGACAAGTCCATCTCGCACCGCTCCTTCATGTTTGGCGGACTGGCCTCCGGAGAGACGCGCATCACCGGCCTGCTCGAAGGCGAGGACGTGCTGCGCACCGGCGATGCCATGAAGGCGATGGGCGCGCATATCGAGAAGCGCGGCGCCGAATGGATCATCCAGGGCACCGGCAATGGCTGCTTACTGGAGCCGACCTCACCGCTCGACTTCGGCAACGCCGGCACCGGCTCGCGCCTGACCATGGGGCTCGTCGGCACCTATGACATGGAGACGACCTTCATCGGCGACGCATCGCTGTCGGGCCGGCCAATGGGCCGCGTGCTCGACCCACTGCGCGAAATGGGCGTTCAGGTGCTGAAGGCCTCGCCCGGCGACCGCATGCCGATCACGCTGCGCGGGCCGAAGCAGGCCGCTCCCATCAGCTACCGCGTGCCGATGGCCTCGGCGCAGGTGAAATCCGCCGTGCTGCTGGCCGGCCTCAACACACCGGGCATCACTACGGTCATCGAGCCGGTGATGACGCGCGACCACACCGAAAAGATGCTGAAAGGTTTTGGCGCCAATCTCGAGGTCGAAACCGACAGCGACGGCGTGCGCCACATCCGCATCGAAGGCCAGGGCAAGCTTTCCGGCCAGACGATTGCCGTGCCCGGCGACCCGTCTTCCGCCGGCTTCCCGCTGGTGGCCGCACTCATCGTGCCGGGCTCCGACATCACCATCGAAAACGTGTTGATGAACCCGACGCGCACCGGCCTGATCACCACGCTCCTGGAAATGGGCGCGTCGATCGAGCTTCTCAACCGGCGCAATGCCGGCGGCGAGGATGTGGCGGACCTGCGCGTGCGTTCATCCGAGCTGAAGGGCGTGACCGTGCCGGCCGAGCGTGCACCCTCGATGATCGACGAATATCCGGTTCTGGCGGTCGCGGCCTCGTTCGCCGAGGGCGAGACGCTGATGCAGGGCCTCGACGAATTGCGGGTCAAGGAGAGCGACCGCCTCGCCGCCGTCGCGCGCGGGCTCGAAGCCAACGGCGTCGACTGCACCGAGGGCGAAGCTTCGCTTTCCGTGCGCGGCAAGCCGGGCGGCAAGGGCCTGGGCGGCGGCACGGTGAAGACGCATCTCGACCACCGCATCGCCATGAGCTTTCTGGTCATGGGTCTCGCTGCCGAGAAGCCAGTGAGCGTGGATGACCAGACCATGATTGCCACCAGCTTCCCGGAATTCATGGGCCTGATGACGGGCATGGGCGCACTGATTTCCATTTCAGAGGCCGTGGCGGGCTAAAAATGCTGGAGCAACTGGGCTCATTCGCCACAGCTTTCCTGCTCTATCTCATGCTGGGCTTTCCGTTTCTGATCTGGTCCGGCAGGACGGTCTATGCCAGCGTGCGGACCGAGATCGACGGCAAAGTGAGGGGCAAGCCCAGTACGGGCGCGACCATTTTCCTGGCCGTCATCCCCGTCCTGTTCGTCGCCTATTACTTCCTGAGCGGCATCGGCGGCGTGCAGCACCAGCACCGGGTCAGCGACTGGGGGCCGTATATGTTCCTCAGCCTGCCGCCGGCATTCGGATTGCTGGCGGGGTATGTGATCGGGGCGATCTTGGGGCGGAAGGCTGCGGCTGAATAGCGTTTCGACGCGTAAAGCGCCAAGCGCGCATTCAGTAAGCGGTCATTTCGGAGTCCACACTCCTTCCATTCGATGGCAAAGTCGCTCCCGGGGAAAAGGGGGCAACCATGGCGCCAATCGGCAAGGAACACTGGCTGACGCAACGGCTCGAACAGCAACCGGACGTGGTCCAGACTAAGCTATGGACCGTGGTGAAGCCTGTTCATCACTTCGTCCGCAGAATAATGGCGTATGACATTCGTGAGAAAAACGGGCTCTACGGGGTGTGGAGCATCCACAGCCTGTGGGCACCGTCTTCCCCAATTGAACTGGAGAATACGACCGGCTTCAGCACCCCTCTCCCTCAGGGGGAAGTGATCGTGATATACCCCGACCTGCTGCCGAAGCCGATACAATACGAAGCCTTTGAGGACACTGTCAGGGACGAGGTGTTGCCTTTTCTACGCTCCATCAACACCATGGAGCGATTTTACCACGAAATCACCAACAGGCCGGCAAATCTGAACACGAATACACCGGACTCGAAGTTTTGCCTTGAGCTTGCGATGGGGCACTTCGATGCCGCCAGCACGTTGCTGGCGCAGCACCGCGACCATTGGTTTCGGAAGCAAGACGATGATTTTGATGAGCAGGAGCTCGATCAGATTCGCCAGCTCTACCGCTTTCTCGATGATGGAAATTACGCGGCAATAGCTCTGCATTTGCACGAATGGGAGGCGTCAGTTGCCGAACATTCCGAACTTGACGGGCTCTGGGAGCCATCCCCCTTCCCGTTCGAACCCGAATATGAGGACTGGGCGCGAAAATCCGGCATAACGGCAGCCTAATGGAAAGAAATATAGAAAGCACAACGCCAGCAGACATCGAAACAATCCTCAAACCAATCTTTGAGACAAACTCCGACGTAACCTGCGCAGGTGGCTTTTTAGTTCTTGATCCCGTAACGCACGTCTGCAGGAGAATATTGACCAAACAGGCTTCCGCAGACGACCAAGTTTATCTGGAATGGGCCGTTGATATCCTTTTTCTGAAGGATTCAACAAACACAGTTTCGGGTGTGATTGCCGCAAAGGATGCCGGGCCGTTCAGGAAGACTGTCAGTCTACCTAAGAATTCCATTTCGAAAACCGTCTGCATTGAAATTGAAGACCAGCATATGCCTTTACTGCGAAGGCTGAACTCCCTTGAAGCATGTTATGAATACCTGATGAACCGTGCGAGGCCGTTCTCTATCCCGCCCGAACTGCATTTTCCGCTTGAGCTTGCGATGGGAAATATCGATGCGGCCCATATGCTCAGACGCTGGCATCGCCAACGATGGTTCGACCGCCCCTTAGATACATATGGAAAGGAGAGTCCCATTTATTCGCTTGTGCAACGGCTATGCCTGCTGCTCGAGGCCGATGACATCGCCGAAGTTCCACATGTGTTACGGGAAGCGGAAGAGGCAGCCGCGAAGGAACTCGGGCTGAGCCATCTTTGGCAGCCAACAATTTTTCCCATTGAACATGCCTCGTAAGAGTCGCTTCCAGCGCTTGCTGGCACCATTGCTGCTTCGAAACAACGACGTCTGCATAGAGAACCGCTTCCTTCTCCTTCGCCCGCTGCGACACGCCTTTTGCGCGTTGGTTTTCGATATAGTCGGCATCGCGGGTGTTTTTCGCCCGCGATGGTTTGTATTCCCGATATTTGCCCTGCCGCCGGTGCTGCAGTTGATGAATATTGATGGAGTAGGCACCAAATATTCCGATGAGCCGGCACGCGGCATGCCGGAAGACCTTTTAAGTGAGCAGCTGTGTGCCGACATCGAGGCCTCCGTCCTGCCATTTTTTAGATCTGTGACAACATTCGACAAGCTTTACGCCTATGCCTTGCATGGTGACCTGCAAATCTGGCAGCGCGAGGCCCTTCACTTCAGATTGGAACTCGCGATGGGCAACTTTGATGCTGCCCGAATGCTGATGCGATGGCATTCAAAAAGATGGTTCTCGGATGAGACGCCGGCAGAGCATGCCAACGAGAGGCAGCTTTGCGCGCTATTAGATGCAAATGACCATACCGGGATAGGACATTGTCTGCGCGAGATAGAAGCGGCAGTGGTTGCCGCATACAAAGTCGAGCGTCTCTGGGAACCATCCCCCTTCCCGTTCGAACCAGAATACAAGGACTGGGCGCGAAAATCCGGCATAAAGGTGGAGTAGGCCGGCGAGGCTCTTGCCTTTTGGCGGCCTCTCCGCTTGAAGCAAGGCATGTCTCGTTCTCTCATCATCGCCATCGACGGTCCCGCGGCTTCCGGCAAGGGAACGCTCGCGCGGCGTCTGGCGGATTATTATCACCTGCCGCATCTCGACACCGGGCTGACCTACCGCGCGGTCGCTCATATGCTTTTGACGAAGGGTTGGCCGCTCGATGATGAGGCGCATGCGATCGAGGCGGCGCGGCTGGTCGATCTCGGCCATCTCGACCGCGAGGGGCTGTCGGCCCATGCGGTGGCGGACGCGGCTTCGCGCGTTGCCGTGATTGCGGAGGTTCGCCGTATCCTGGTCGAGAAGCAGCGCGCCTTTGCCAATCAGGACGGCGGCGCTGTGCTGGACGGGCGCGATATCGGCACGGTGGTCTGCCCTGAGGCGGAAGTGAAACTCTATGTCACCGCAAGTGCCGAGGTGCGCGCCATGCGCCGGCTGCGTGACATCGAGGGGCGCGGCGGCAAGGCGGATTTCGACGAAATCCTGTCCGACATCAAGCTGCGCGACGAGCGCGACATGGGCCGTGCCGATTCACCCCTGAAGCCCGCTGCAGACGCGCACTTGCTCGATACGTCGGAAATGTCTATAGAGACCGCGTTTCTTGCGGCAAAAGCGATCATTGATGACGCGATAGCCAAGAGAAGCGAAATCTGATCGCGATGTTTCGCATTGTGGCTTGCTGAAGCGGTCACGAAGCACCATCTGGACCGGATAACCCGCCTGCCCGCATTCTCATGCGCCGATACCGCCGCGAAAGCGGCACCAGGGCATTTGCCCGGGATGCTGACCAGGCCAAACGCAACACGAACCAAGGCGCCGGCTCCGCAGATGCGAGAGCCTTCCAGGAGAAACAATGTCAGCTTCCAATCCAACCCGCGACGATTTCGCCAGCCTTCTCGAAGAGTCGTTTTCCGACGGCCACTCGGGTGAAGGCCAGGTTGTTCGCGGCATCATCACGGCCATCGAAAAAGACATGGCCATCATCGACGTCGGCCTCAAGGTCGAAGGCCGCGTGCCGCTGAAGGAATTCGGCGCCAAGGCCAAGGACGGCCAGCTCAAGGTGGGCGACACCGTCGAGGTCTATGTCGAGCGCATCGAAAACGCGCTGGGCGAAGCCATGCTGTCGCGCGACAAGGCTCGCCGCGAAGAGAGCTGGGTCAAGCTCGAAGAGAAATTCAACAAGGGTGAACGCGTCGAAGGCGTCATCTTCAACCAGGTCAAGGGCGGCTTCACGGTCGATCTCGACGGGGCCGTGGCGTTCCTGCCGCGCAGCCAGGTCGACATCCGCCCGATCCGCGACGTTTCCCCGCTGATGCACAACCCGCAGCCCTTCGAGATCCTGAAGATGGATCGCCGTCGCGGCAACATCGTGGTTTCGCGCCGCACCGTGCTTGAAGAGAGCCGTGCAGAACAGCGTTCGGAAATCGTGCAGAACCTCGAAGAGGGCCAGGTTGTCGAAGGCGTCGTCAAGAACATCACCGACTACGGTGCGTTCGTCGACCTCGGCGGCATCGACGGCCTGCTGCATGTCACCGACATGGCATGGCGCCGCGTCAACCATCCGACCGAAATCCTCAACATCGGTCAGACGGTCAAGGTGCAGATCATCCGCATCAACCAGGAAACCCACCGTATCTCGCTCGGCATGAAGCAGCTCGAGAGCGATCCGTGGAGCGAGATCGGCACCAAGTTCCCGATCGGCAAGAAGATCACCGGCACGGTCACCAACATCACCGACTACGGCGCCTTCGTGGAGCTGGAGCCGGGCATCGAGGGCCTCATCCACGTTTCGGAAATGTCGTGGACGAAGAAGAACGTGCACCCGGGCAAGATCCTCTCGACCACGCAGGAAGTCGACGTTGTCGTGCTCGAGGTCGATCCGGCCAAGCGCCGCATTTCGCTCGGCCTCAAGCAGACGCTCGAGAATCCGTGGGAAGCGTTCGCACGCAACCATCCGGTCGGCGCTGTCGTCGAGGGCGAAGTCAAGAACAAGACCGAGTTCGGCCTGTTCATCGGCCTGGAAGGCGACGTGGATGGCATGGTCCACCTGTCCGACCTCGACTGGAACCGTCCGGGCGAGCAGGTCATCGAAGAGTACAACCGCGGCGACATCGTCAAGGCGCAGGTGCTCGACGTCGATCAGGACAAGGAGCGCATCTCGCTCGGCATCAAGCAGCTTTCGCGTGATGCTGTCGGCGAAGCCGCAACTTCGGGTGAACTGCGCAAGAACGCGGTCGTGACCTGCGAAGTCATCGGCGTCAAGGACGGCGGCCTGGAAGTCCGGCTCGTCGACCACGATGTCGAGACCTTCATCAAGCGCAACGACCTGTCGCGCGACCGTGACGAGCAGCGCCCCGAGCGCTTCACCGTCGGCCAGAAGGTCGATGCGCGCGTCATCGCCTTCGACAAGAAGACCCGCAAGATCCAGGTCTCCATCAAGGCGCTGGAAATCGCCGAAGAGAAGGAAGCGGTTGCCCAGTACGGCTCGACCGACTCCGGCGCTTCGCTCGGCGACATCCTGGGCGCTGCCCTGAAGAACCGCGGCGGCAAGGACGAGTAATACTCGCCCCTGACTGTTTGTGAACAAAACCCCGCCGGAGCGATCCGGCGGGGTTTTTCTTTGGCCCAAGCGGAATGGATTTCTTCGCTGTGCTTGTTGCTTTAGGGTTTGCGCGGCATAAACGACTCACATGACAGACGCGCCGCAGCCAGACATGAACGACCAGCCAGCGCCCGACCGGACCTCCGCCCTGGCGCCCTTCAAGCACGGCATCTTCCGGTCTGTATGGTTTGCCAGCCTGGCATCGAACTTCGGCGGGCTGATCCAGAGCGTCGGCGCAGCCTGGATGATGACCGCCATTTCGAACTCGGCCGATATGGTGGCACTGGTTCAGGCCTCAACCGCACTGCCGATCATGCTGTTTTCGCTGGCCTCGGGCGCAATTGCCGACAACTACAACCGGCGTAAGGTGATGCTTACCGCCCAGGCCTTCATGTTCGCGGTTTCCATCGCGTTGACGCTGGCCGCATATTTCGGCTTCCTGACACCCTGGCTGCTCCTTTCCTTCACCTTCCTGCTCGGCTGCGGCACGGCACTCAACAATCCGTCATGGCAGGCTTCCGTCGGCGACATGGTACCGCGCAGCGACCTGCCCGCGGCTGTGTCCGTCAACAGCATGGGCTTCAACCTGACCCGTAGCGTCGGCCCGGCCATCGGCGGCATCATCGTCGCTGCGGCGGGTGCGGCGGCAGCCTTTGCCGTGAACGCGTTCAGCTACCTGCCGCTGCTCTTCGTGCTGTCGCGCTGGAAGCAGAAGGAGACGCCCAGCACGCTGCCGCGCGAGACCCTCGGCATCGCGATGACGGCCGGCCTGCGCTATGTCGCCATGTCGCCCAATATCGAAAAGGTGCTGCTGCGCGGCTTCGTCTTTGGCTTCACCGCGATCTCGGTGCTGGCCCTGCTGCCGCTGGTCGCGCGCGATATCGTGCAGGGCGGCCCCCTGCTCTACGGCGTCCTGCTGGGTGCCTTCGGCATCGGCGCAGTCGGCGGCGCGCTGATCAACGCATGGCTGCGGCAGAAACTGACCAGCGAATGGATCGTGCGCCTCGGCTTCATGGGTTTTGCCATCTGCGCGACGGTTGCAGCGCTGAGCCAGATGGCCTGGCTTACCTGCGCGGCACTGCTGATCGGCGGGGCAAGCTGGGTGATCTCGCTTTCGCTGTTCAACGTCACAGTGCAGATGTCGACGCCGCGCTGGGTGGTCGGGCGCGCGCTCTCGCTCTACCAGACGGCGACCTTCGGCGGCATGGCGCTGGGAAGCTGGATCTGGGGCGTGATCGCCGAGAATCACGGCGCGGGTGAGGCGCTGCTCGCATCGGCGGCCTTGATGATCGCGGGTGCTGCACTCGGGCTGAAATGGTTCACGCTGCCTGAGCAGACGTCGCTCAATCTCGATCCCCTCAACCGCTGGAAGGAGCCGCATCTGGCGCTGGACGTGAAGCCGCGCAGCGGCCCGATCGTCATCATGATCGAATATGTCATCAGGCTGGATGACACCGCCGAATTCCTCGACGCGATGGCCGAGCGCCGGCGGGTACGCCGGCGCGACGGGGCCAGGCAATGGACGCTGGCGCGCGACCTGGAAAACCCGGAACTGTGGATGGAAACCTACCACACGCCGACCTGGGTCGAATATGTGCGGCACAACCAGCGCATAACCCATGCCGACGCCATCATCGGCGAGCGTGTCAGGAAGCTGCACAGCGGGGCCGAGCCGCCGCGCGTGCACCGCATGATCGAACGGCCAACGGACTGGTCCGTGACGATTGCTCCGCCCAAGGAGATGCTCGACCTTCACTGACGGTCGAGGCGAAACGCCGGGGTCAGCCGGCCCGCTCCGCATTTACCGGACAGCAAGGTCCGCGCGCTATGACTGCACCATGACTATGCGGTGAAGCGGGGGGCTTCGCGTGACGGTTCAAAATTCCGATCGAGCTTTCGACCTGCAAACGAGCTGGCTGCGTACCGCCTACGGCCAATACCCAGTGATCTGCACCTGGATCGTGCTGGCGCTGCTGTGCACGTTTCTGTGGTGGATGGGCGCCAACCTCAATGGCGATGTCGACGATCTCCTTAAGCTGCATGAAATCCGGTTCCTCGTCGAAACGGGAAATATCTACGACAGAACGCTTCCGAACATTCTCCAGCCCGAGCCGTTCGTCACCCACTGGCCGTGGATCGTCGACCTGCCCTATGCGCTGGTCACCTGGCTGCTGAGGCCTTTCATCGGCCTGGAGCAGGCGCTGTCGGTCGCGAGCTTCGCCGTTCCTCTCGCGATGCTCCTGCCGGCGCTGTACTTCTTCTACCGCATACTGGCAGCCATCGGTTTCCAGACCCCCGCCGCCGCGCTGCCCCTAGCCGTCCTCTTTGCGGTTCGCAGCTTTTTCGAGTTCGAACCGGGCCGCATCGATTACCATAATCTCGAGATGCTTCTGCTTCTGGCGGCGGTCGCGCTACTGATGTCGGAGCGCCGCAGTGCGGCCGCAGCCAATGGCGCGATAGCGGCTCTCGCATTGGCGATAAGCACGGAATTTGCAGCCTTCTTTGCCCTCGTAATGGCTGTCTATGCATATGATTTCATCTTTTCGGCACGCGACGGCGCGATGCGTCTGGCGTCGTTCGGCGCGACGCTGAGCGCAGGCGCGGTCGTCCTCTTCTTCGCAATCGTGCCGTTCGGAACCTATGCCGTCGCCCGCTGCGACAGCTACTCCGCGCCCCATCTGCTTGCTCTGGCCTGCGCCGGCGGTTCATTCATCGTGTTGCCGCTGCTATTACGAGAGCGCGGCGGGTGGATGCTGCGCGCGGGCCTGCTGGCGGGTCTCGCCGGGGCGAGCCTCGTCGTCACGATCGGGCTGTTTCCGCAATGCCTCAACGGACCCTATGCGGTACTCAGCGACTATGCCCGCGACAACTGGCTCAACTGGATCGGACAGGAAAAATCGCTGCTGACGCGGCGCAACTTCGTCCTTTCCAGCGGTATTGCCAGCATACTCATTTTCTTCATCGGCGCGCTGGCCCCAGTCATGATCGTCGGGGTGGGAAAGGTACGCGACCGTTCGCTGATCATTCTCGCGCTCTTTTCCATCCTGGCCGTCATCCAGTCTGTCGTGTGGTTCCGATACTTCCGCTACGTCCCGCTATTTGCCGGCCTGGGCTTGCCGCTGGTCTTTGCCGCCTTCTTCCCGATGCGCCTGAAAATAGAGACCTATATGACGGTGCGGAACTACGCCGCGCCATCCCAGAAATATCTCCTGCTGGCGCCGGGGCTGGTGTTATCCCTGGCCCTGCTGCTGTTCCATCTGGCGGTAAAACCAGCCGAACCGGATGCGCCGGCTGCACAACTGGCCGATAGCTGCGATCTCATTGCTACCCCGAAATTCGACTGGCCGGCACAGTCGCGCGTCCTCTCCTCCCCGCTCGTGGGGATACATCTGCTTTCGCCGAGCCCGAATCTTTCGATCGTCGCCATACCCTTCCACAATTCCGGTCCCGGCATCGAGCGCGCCTACCGCTTTCTCGATCCGCAAACAGAGAATCCCCGGGCAATTGTCGATGAGGCAAAGGCAACGCACGTCGCAATCTGCGCCTGGCGCGGAAAGCCCCTTGCATGGCTGGAGAACGGCTATTCCTTCGCCTCGGCGCTGATCGAAGGCCGTCCACCGGAGTGGCTGAGCGAATGCGCGACTGATCCGTCCTCGCCGCTGCGCATCTATCGCTACGTCGGCGCGGACGGCAACGAGCCCGCCTGCCCGACCATCTCGGCTGCGCGATAGATCACGCTAGCGATCAGGACACTGTGATCTCGATCAGATAGGGCTTTTTCGTCGCCCAGGCCCTCTGCAACGCCGGGGCGAGACTCGATACTGTATCGAGCCTTTCGGCAGCGATGCCGTAGGCTTCCGCAAGACGACAAAAATCCGGTGGGGCCGGCGACACGCCGACGGGCTCGACGCCGACATCGCGCATCGAGGTTTCGATTTCGCGGTAGCCGCGATTGTTCCAGATGACGAAGATCACCGCCGCGTTGGCATCGAGTGCGGCGCCCAGTTCCGACAGCGTGAACTGGAAGCCGCCGTCGCCTGACAGGCAGACGACGGGCACGTCCGGCAGGGCAAGTGCGGCACCGATCGCCGCCGGCGGGCCATAGCCCAGTGCGCCGAAGCCGGTTGCCGCATTGAACCAGCCGGCGGGGCGGTCGTGGTCGTAGTAGAGATTGGCGGCGTAGACCGGCTGGGTGGAATCGCCGACGATGATCGAGCCGGGCAGCGCATCGCGAATGGTTTCAACCACCGCGACCTGCCCGCGCATATCCGCGCCGATCTCCTGCCAAGCGGCGTCCCGCGCCTCGGTGGCGCGGGCGGCGCCCGATGCCCTGTCGCGGTCGTTGCGTCTGTCGGCCTCGATGAGGCCGACTAGCGCTTCGAGCGCCAGGGCGCTGTCGGCCCTGATATCGATCGTTGCGGGCCGGCGGCCAAGCTGCGCTTCGTCGATATCGATGCGCACCAGATTGGCGGGGAGCAGAAAGCCGCCGTCGCCATACATGTCGTAGTCGGTCGGGCCGAATTCGGTGCCGACGGCGACGACGAGATCGGCATCCGCCATCAACGCGCGGATGGCTTTCAGGCTCGGGCTGGCCGGCACGCCGAGCGGATGCTTGTGCAGCAGCCCGCGCGCATTGGCCGTGGTGACGACCGGCGCGTCGAGCAGTTTGGCCAGTTTCAGGAGCGACGTTCCGGCCATCTTCGCACCGCCACCGGCGAGGATCAGCGGCCGTTTCGCGGTGGCGGCCAATCTGGCCGCTTCCACCATGGCGCTCATCTCGGCGCGCGGCGCGGTGATACCGATGAGCCGGGCCGAAAGACTGCCAGCGGGCAGCGCCATCACATTGGTTGGAATCTCGATGTGAACCGGGCCGGGGCGGCCGGTCGCAAACAGTTCGAAGGCGCGCGCCAGAACATCCGGCAATTCGCTCGCGTCGGTAATCCGGTGCGAAAACAGCGCCAGTTTTTCCATCATGCCGCGCTGGTCCGGCATTTCGTGGAGATAGCCGAGGCCCTTGCCGAGTGTCGGCGTTGCGTTGACCCCGGAGATGACCAGCATGGGGATGGAATCTGCCCGCGCCTGCCCCATGGCGGTGATGGTGTTGGTCAGCCCCGGCCCGGTGATGACGAAGGCGACGCCCGGCCTGCCGGTGACGCGGGCATAGCCATCGGCCATGAAGCCCGCGCCCTGCTCGTGGCGCGGCGTGATGTGGCGGATGCTGGAGCCGGCAAGCCCGCGATAAAGCTCGACCGTGTGGACGCCCGGAATGCCGAAGACCGTGTCGACACCATGTGCCTCGAGCAGCGAAATCAGTGCCTCGCCTACGGTGGTCATGCCGCTTCCCCTCCGCGTAGATCCAGGCCGAGCAGCGCCTCGACCGTCGTGATGCCGATTTCGGCCAGTTCGCGGTTCTCGAACATATCGGCCGCCAGGCAGCCCTCGATCCACAAGCCGTCGATGATGCCGTTGATGGCGATGGCGTGACGCCGCAACGCGCGGGCATCGGCATTCCGCCCCGCGGCCTTGAGAACTTCCGCCACCAGCGCCTCCACCTCGTCGCGAAAGCCAAGATAGCCTTCGCGATGGGCTATCGAAAGCGCCGGATCGGAGACGGCCCGGCCAATGAATCCGGCCCAGAGCGAAAAGACCCGCGCATCGACCACCGGCGGAGCCAGATTGGCCTCGACAAAGGCGGCAAGCCGGCGCCTCGGCCCCGCGCCTTCAAGGCTCAGCGCTGCCTTGGCCTGCTCGGTCATGCGCCCGACAATGGTCGCATAGGCAGCCTGCAGCAGCTCTTCCTTGCCGGGGAAATAGTGGCGGATAAGCCCGCCGGTCACGCCGGCGCGCAGGGCGATGGCGCGTACCGTAGCGCCTTGCAGCCCGCGCTCGGCAACGCAATCCAGCGTCGCCTCGATCAAATCCTGGCGCCGCCGCTCTTCGCCCTCGCGGCGAAACTTGCGACGCCCGGGCGTATTCATTGGCGCAGGATCGGGCGCGTCAGGCAGGTCGGCCCGCCCTCGCAGGCGATGCACAGCGCATCGGCCTCGAAGGTTTTCACGACGCAGCCGGCGGCTTCCATCGCAGCCTTGGTCTTCGGGAAGCCAGCAACCGCGATCACCTCGCGCGGGCTGGTCGGCAGCACATTGAGGCTCAGCCCGTTCGAGGCATGGAACTCGTCGGCATCGCCATGGACGAGCGTGATGCCGCGCGCCTTCAGTAATTGATAGAACGCCGCCGGCAGAAGCGGTGCATAGACCAGCGCCAGATCGTCAGCCAGCGGGCTGATCACCGACATCAGATGCAGGCAGGCTTCCTCGCCGTGCCAGAGCGGCAGGTCGTAGCCATAGACCTCGATGCCGTGCGGCGACAGCATGTTGGCAAGCTGCTGGATGCCGGACTGGTTGGTGCGAACGCCGCGGCCGACGGCAAGCGTCCTGGCGTCGACCCAGACGCAATCGCCACCCTCGACCTGACCCGGCGCCTCGATGCGCCCGAGAATCGGAATGCCGAGACGGGTGTATGTCTGCTCATGAAGCGCCGGCTCGGCGTTGCGCAGTGCCTTGCCCATGGAAAGGATGATCGCGCCATGGTCACTCATCAGCGACGGGTCGTGGGTGAATACCGAGTCCGACAGGCCGTCGTCGCGGTCCTCGATCCATTCGACGGCAGCACCCGAGGCCGCCACCAGATCGGCAAGGGCGGCATGCTGGACCGCAGCCTTCGCGGGATCAAAACCCGGGCCGTAATGCCAGGCGGCGCGCTCTGCGCCACGCATTGCATTGGCAGCCGAGCGCATCAACACGCGCCGCAGCGGCGCCGCCATGGACTGAGAGCCGAAAGCGTTCACGAAGGCCTCTTTGCGCTGGAAAATGACAATTGGACTGGCGTTCGAGTATTTATACACTTGCATAACAAGGCCGCAAGTGCCGTAATGGGCGGGATTGACGGGCCTGCTCGATCGGGTCCATGCTGACGTGGAACATGGTTGCGTGACGCGATGACGGGTAGCGGGGCAAGCGTACGAGCGAGGGTGAAACGTCCCTCAAAGGGTCGTGGATGAGCGCCGCCGGCGCATCACTCGCGACACGGAAGACGGCATCGGACGGTGCCGCCGAAGCCATCCACATCGAAAACCTGCACAAGAAATTCGGCCAGCTTCACGTCCTGAAGGGCGTGTCGATGTCGGCGCGCGACGGCGATGTCGTGGCCATCATCGGCGGCAGCGGCTCGGGTAAGTCGACGCTTCTGCGCTGCATCAACTGCCTGGAAAACCCGACCAGCGGCATCATCCGCGTCAATGGCGAAGAAATCCGGCTCAAGGCCGACAGCCACGGCAACACCGTGCCGGCTGACCGCCGCCAGATCGAGCGCATCCGCTCCAAGCTCGGCATGGTGTTCCAGAGCTTCAATTTGTGGAGCCATATGACGCTGATCGAAAACGTCATCGAGGTTCCGGTGCATGTGCTCGGCGTCAAGCGCGAGGAAGCGATTGCCACCGCCGAAAAGCTGCTGGCGCGCGTCGGCCTTGCCGAGAAGCGCGACGTCTATCCGGCCTTCCTGTCGGGCGGACAGCAGCAGCGCGGCGCAATTGCACGCGCGCTCGCCATCCAGCCGCGCGTGATGCTGTTCGACGAGCCGACCTCGGCGCTCGACCCGGAACTGGTGGGCGAAGTGCTGCGCGTTATCGGCGACCTGGCGCATGAGGGGCGCACCATGATCCTCGTCACCCACGAGATGAAGTTCGCCCGCGAAGTCGCGAGCCACGTCATCTACCTCTACAACGGACTGGTCGAGGAGGAAGGCCCGCCGGAACAAATCTTCGGCGCACCCAAATCCGAACGGCTCAAACAATTCATCCGCAACATTGGCTGAAGGCGGAATGGAACAAGGGAACACTCAGCTCAACGAAAATGGGAGTCTCAGATGATCAAAAGTCTCAAACTGGCTGTCGCCGCCCTGGCGCTCGGCCTGTCCGGCGCGGTGGGCGCAAGCGCTGAACCGCTGAAGGTGGGCATCGCCGCCGAGCCCTATCCGCCCTTCGCCTCGCCTGATGCCTCCGGCAAATGGGATGGCTGGGAAGTCCAGGTCGCCGAGGCGCTGTGCGCCGAAGCCAAGCTCGAATGCGTCATCACGCCGATCTCCTGGGACGGCATCATTCCGGCGCTGACGACGAAGAAGATCGACATGATCGCAGCCTCGATGTCGATCACCGCCGAGCGCGAAAAGACGATCGCCTTCTCCGACAAATACTATAACACGCCCACCGGCATCATCGGCCCGAAGAGCGAGACATTCGATGCTTCGCCCGAGGGGCTGAAAGGCAAGATCATCGGCGTGCAGGTGTCGACCGTGCACGAGGTCTACGCCAAGAAGCATTTCGGCCCGACGGCTGCCGAGATCAAGATCTACCAGACGCAGGACGAGGCCAATGCCGATCTGGCAGCCGGCCGCATCGATGCGGTGCAGGCCGATTCCATCGCGCTGAACGACTTCCTGAAAACCGATCAGGGCAAGGAATGCTGCGACATGAAGGGCACGGTGGCAGACGACCTCGAAGTGCTCGGACCGGGCGTCGGCGTCGGCCTGCGCAAGGAGGACACCGAGCTGAAGGAGAAGATCAACGCCGCAATCAAGGGCATCCGCGCCAACGGCAAGTATGACGAGATTGCGAAGAAATACTTCGATTTCAACATCTACGGCGAGTAAGCGATCGATCGGGCCGTGAGCCTCGACCACCTCTTCTCCCCGCTTCTCCAGCTTGGAGCAATCGAACTCCTGTCCCCAGCCCCACCGGGCTGGGGCGGGAACCTGCTGCGCGGTCTGGCCAACTCCGTCCAGATCGCGCTCGGTGCTTTCGGGCTCGGCCTGCTGATCGGCACCGCTGGCGCCTATGGCAAGCTCTATGGCGGGCCGATCATCCGCGACCTGATGGAAGTCTACACGACCGTCGTGCGCGCCGTGCCGGAGCTGGTGCTGATCCTGCTGCTCTATTACGCCGGCGCCGATCTCATAAATCGCGCGCTGGAAGGGCTCGGCTATGCTCGCATCGACATCAACGGACTGGTGGCGGGCATTGCTGTTCTCGGCTTCGTCCAGGGCGCCTATGCGACCGAAGTGCTGCGCGGGGCGATCCTCTCCGTTCCGCAAGGCCAGATCGAGGCGGCGCGCGCCTATGGCATGTCGCCCGCACTGCTGATGCGGCGCATCACCCTGCCGGCGATGCTGCCCTTCGCCATTCCGGGCCTTGCCAATCTATGGCTGATCGCGACCAAGGACACCGCCCTTCTGGCCGTCGTCGGCTTCAACGAACTGACGCTGGAGACGCGGCAGGCGGCGGGCACGACCAAGGCCTATTTCACCTTCTTCCTCGCGGCGGGCGTGCTTTACCTGCTGCTAACGCTGTTCTCCAACGTCATCATTGCGCGCATAGAGCGATGGTCGCGGCGCGGCATGCCCTCGATCGCGGAGGGGCGCTGATGTCGATCGATCTCGTCAACACGACGCGAACGCAGCGCGCGCTCGGCTGGCTGCAGCCGCACCGCATCGGGCTTATCGCGGTTGGGGCGGCGCTATTCGGCTCTGCCGTCTATTTCATGCGCTGGGACTGGATCCCCAACTATTACGACCTCGCTTTGCAAGGCATCTGGCGAACGATCTGGATCATGCTGGTCACCGCTGTGCTTGGCTTCCTGCTGGCCGTTCCGCTCGGACTTGCGCAGGCGGTTGGCCCGTGGTGGCTGGCCTGGCCCGCCAATGCCTTCTGCACCGTCATTCGCGGCACGCCGCTGCTGCTACAGCTCTGGCTGCTCTATTACGGGCTGGGGTCGCTGTTTCCGCAGTTTCCGGCAATTCGCCAATCCTGGCTGTGGCCCTATCTGCGGCAGGCATGGCCCTATGCCGTTCTGGCTCTGACGCTCTCGACTGGCGGCTATGTCGGCGAGGTGATGCGCGGCGCGTTTGCCGGCGTACCGCACGGCCAGCTCGAGGCGGCGCGCGCCTATGGCATGCGGCGATGGAAAATTTTCTGGCGCATCTGGTTCCCGCAGGCCGTCCAGCGCGCACTTCCGACGCTCGGCGGGGAAAGCGTGCTGCTCTTGAAGGCCACGCCGCTGGTGGCAACGATCACCGTTGTGGACATCTATGCGGTTGCGTCGCGGGTGCGGCAGGACACCTACATCGTCTATGAACCACTGTTGCTTCTGGCGCTGATCTATCTTTGCATTACCGGGATAATCGTGTTCATTTTCCGCCGGCTGGAAGCACGGATACCGACGCGGGTAGGATAGGCATGGCGAATACGATCACACTCAGCCTCGAACAGGGGCTGCGGCTTTGCGAGGATGCAGCGCGTCGCGCCGGTGCTCGCTCGGAGACAGCCGCCGCGCTGGCGCGATCTGTGGTCGACGCCGAGGCCGAGGGACAGGCATCGGTCGGTCTTGCTCACTTCGTCGATTATCTCGAGGCGCTGGAGGCAGGGCGGATCGATGGCAAGGCACTGCCCGAAATCACCCGGCCCGCCGGCGCGATCATCGTTTCGGACGCCAAGGGCGGGGCGGCGCATCTCGGCTTTGATGTCGCCTTCGACGATCTCGTGAAGACTGCGTGCGATTTCGGCGTGGCGATCTTCTCGCAGAAGAACGCCTTCACCGCCGGCGCGCTCGGCTATTTCGTCAGGCGGCTGGCGGAGAAAGGGCTGGTCGGCCTTGCCGCGACCAACGGCCCGGCGCTGCTCGCCGGCTCGGGTTCGACCAAACCGGTCTATTGCACCAACCCGCTGGCTTTCGCGGCTCCCGTCGAAGACGGCCCGCCGCTGATCATCGACCAGGCCTCCAGCGCCACCGCCTTCGTCAACATCCGCAAGGCAGCGCATGAGGGCAAAAGCATTCCCGAAGGCTGGGCAATCGACGCCGAGGGCCGGTCGACGACGGACGCGAAGGCTGCGGTGAAGGGCGCGCTGCTAGCCTATGGCGGCGGGCGTGGCGCAAACATCGCGCTCATGGTCGAGGTGCTGGCCGCCGGCCTTTCCGGCGCGAACTGGTCGCTCGACGCCCCGCATTTCACCTCGGGCTCGCAGACGCCGGGCGCAGGTCTGTTCGTGCTGGCAATCGAGCCCAAGCTTATCGATCCCACGTTTTCGACGCGCATGGCCAGCCAGACGGATCGGCTTTCCGGCGAGTATGGCGTGCATATTCCGGGACCGGCAAAGAGTACCGCGCGCAGGAAGGCCGAGCGCGAGGGCATCTCTATACCCAAACCGCTCTACGATCGAATTGCCGACGGGCCGGCTACCAACGCATAAATTGCCGAACGGTTACGGCAGGCATATCGTTTCTCCGATAACGGGAAGCGCGCCATGAGGACTCTGTCTCCAGCAATTGCTCTGCCTATCATGATGGTGCTGGCGATGCCTGCCTCGGCAGACCCGCTTTCCGATCTGCTCGCCAAGGGCAAGGGCGGCGCCTGCTACGAGCGGGTCTACGACAAGGCGCATCTGGCACAGCATTCGAAGCAGGCAACGCAGGCGGTGCTTCTGTCGCTGCGCGAATTCAGCGATGGCAATGGCGCGATCATACGCATACGCATACGCATCAGCAGCAAAAGCGGGACGCACTATATGGTCGGCGGCTGCGACTGGCAGGAACGCGCCAATCTCGACATCCAGGACAAGCCGCTGATCGAAGCTTTCAAGGGTCCGAGCGGCCTTGACTGCCACGCCATGACGAGCGCCGATGGTTCGTCGGCGGAAGAAGGCGGCGACTTTCCGGTCGATCTGAGGGATGGCAAGGCCATAATGCTCTACTTTCCCGACAGCCTCGCGGGGTGGCGATCCTACGACAGGAGCCAACCAGCCGAATTTCGCGATTTCTCAAGCGAAGACAGGGTTTTCCGGCTGGACAAGGTCAAGGCCGGCCTGTGCAGCGAAATGGATGCGAGATTGCCCGGCTGGAATTGAGCAGAAGCCGTTGCTGACATGAAAAACCCCGCACGAAGCGGGGTTTTTCGGGATACTTACCCAAGCTCAGTGGCGGGCAAGCCAGTCATCGATATCCTTCTCGGCAGCATCGGAAGCCGTGCCGTAACGCTCCTGAAGGCGGCCGGCGAGTTCCTTGCGCTTGCCTTCGATGACGTCGAGATCGTCATTCGTCAGCTTGCCCCACTGCTGCTGGACCTTGCCCTTGAACTGTTCCCAATTTCCTTCGACCTGATTCCAATTCATCAGAATCTCCTTGTTTTTGTTTGATTTTGTGGCGGCGAAAACGCCATCCACCCAGTCAACGGAGAAAGCGGCAGCCGGTTCCCGAAAATAAACTTGACTCCTTTATTCAACTATTTCTCAATCCTTGTTGATTTGACCGTGATCGGCGGTCTGACATGTTTGTGCACCGCAACACAGGAGACGACCTTGACCGACACGACGACGAACAACGCCGCCGGCACCCGACTGATCATTCCGGCCCTTCGCGGCCTCTATGCCAGCCTGCATGATGGTGCCGAGACGCTGCTGCGCGTCGTTGCCGGGCTTGCGCTGGTAACCCACGGCGCCGGCAAGATCGTCAACCCGTTTGGTGCCATCGAAATGGTCGAGGGTTTGGGCTTCTATCCCGGCGCCTTCTGGTCGCCGCTTCTGTCGGCCACCGAATTCTTCGGCGGCATCCTGCTGGCGCTCGGCCTGTTGACCCGCCCGGCAGCCGCAGCAACGACCTTCGTTCTGCTGGTCACGGTCTGGTTCCACTGGATCACTATGGGCCAGGGCTATTCGGGCGCGGAAAAGTCGATCCTCTGGGCCGCGATCCTGTTCTTCTTCCTCATCCGCGGCGGCAACCGCCATTCGGTGGACGCCAAGCTCGGCCGCCAGTTCTAAGATTTTTTCATAATGCTGATACAGTCCCCGTCGGAGCGATCCGGCGGGGTTTTTGCTATTCGGGATCAGGGCTTGGGATGCGGCAGAAAAGTCGCGCGCTTCGCTCTTTGCCTTTGCGCCAAAACGGACTAAGAAACGACCGTAACGACGCGGAGCCAGCCATGACAGAAATCCTGCAAACCCCGAAACTCGTGACCGTTTTCGGCGGGTCCGGCTTTGTCGGCCGCCATGTGGTTCGGGCGTTGGCCAAGCGCGGCTACCGCGTGCGCGTCGCCTGCCGCCGGCCCGAGCTTGCTGGCCATCTCCAGCCGCTCGGCAATGTCGGCCAGATCCAGGTGGTTCAGGCCAATCTGCGCGTGCGCTGGTCGATCGACCGGGCCGTGCAGGGATCGGACCATGTCATCAATCTCGTCGGCATCCTCGCCGAATCCGGCCGACAGAAATTCGCCACCGTCCAGGAATTCGGTGCGCGCGCCGTCGCCGAAGCCGCGCGCTCGATCGGCGCCGGCCTGACCCATATGTCGGCGCTCGGTGCCAACGCGGCCTCCCCTTCCAGCTATGCCCGCACCAAGGCGCTCGGCGAAAAGGCTGTGCTGGAGACGATCGGCAATGCCGTCATCTTCCGCCCGTCGATCATGTTCGGCCCGGAGGATGGCTTCTTCAACCGCTTCGCAGCCATGGCGCGGATTTCGCCGGTGCTGCCACTGATCGGAGCCGAGACGCGTTTCCAGCCCGCCTATGTCGGCGATGTCGCGGAAGCGATCGCGCGGTCGGTGGACGGCAAGGTCGAGGGCGGCAAGGTCTACGAACTCGGCGGGCCGAATGTGCTGACCTTCAAGGAGTGCATGGAGGAAATGCTGGACGTGGTCGACCGCGAGCGCATCCTCGTGCCGATGCCGTGGTGGCTGGCGAAGCTGCAGGGCGCAATCCTCGGCGCGCTGCCGGGCAAGTTCAAGCTGTTGACGACCGACCAGGTGATACTGCTTCAGCACGACAACGTCGTCTCGACCGCGGCGGAAAACGAGGCGCGTACCTTTGCCGGCCTCGGCATCGCGCCGCAATCGACGGCCTCGATACTGCCGACCTATCTCTGGAGCTATCGTGCGGCCGGGCAGTTCTCCCGCAAGACCGAAGTTCAGTCGTAACGATCCAGGCCGAACAGCGCCTCGCTGCTTCGGCCTGACTGACTAGAGATAGCCTGCCACCACTGGCGGGCGCTCCCAATGGTCCGCTCGACCGTCCTGATACTCGACGGGTGCGGCGGCCAGTTCCTCATCGGTGGCATCATCCAGGCAGGCGACATTGACGGCGTGAAACTCTCCGCCAAGCGCTTCCATATGGCCGCGTCCGAATGTCTTCACGCCGCATGTGCTGCAGAAGAAATGATGGATAGGCTGTCCTGACGGATTTTTCGATCCATCGCTGAAAGTATAGTCGGACAGCGCATCCGCGCCCTGAACGAGCCGGAAGTTGCTGCCGGTGGCGATGGCCTTCCAGAAGCGGACCTTGCGGCAGACCGAGCAGTTGCACTTGCTCGTACCGTCGGCCAGATCGATATCGCATTCGAAGCGGACAGCACCGCAATGGCAGCTGCCGTGATAGGTCTTTTTCATTGAACTATCTCCGAATTCAGGCGCAGCAGGCATCAGCGGCGGGACGATCCTCGTATTCGTCGTGTAGCCGCACCCAATCCATGGTGCCCTTCTCGTTGCGACCCTTCGGCGTCAGGTCGAGATAGTTATGGGCGCCCAGAAGCACGTCGACGCCGCGGGCATAGGTCGAGTAGGTGTGAAACACCTCGTCGCCGTTGCGATAGAAGACGCTCAGGCCGTGCAGATCGTCATGGGCAAGCGAGGTGGTGCCGAAGTTGTAGCCGACATTGCCGCTGGCGACCTGTTCCTTGGTGAAGGAGACGCCATAGTCGAAGTTGAAGCTGCTGCCGGCGGATGAAGCCCAGCGGAATTTCCAGCCCATGCGCTTGCGCACCGCTTCGATGCGCGACAGCGGAACGCGCGACACGGCGACGAACGATAGATCGTTGTGCTCGAAATGCGTTCGGGCGGCATCGACATGGTCCGAGACGAAGGCACAGCCTTCGCAGATATGGTCCGAGCCCTGCGTCAGCATGAAATGATAGACGACGAGCTGGTTGCGCCCTTCGAACAGATCGGCGAGCGAGACCTGCCCCGACGGCGTGTCGAAGCGATAGTCCTTTTCCACCTTGACCCACGGCAGTGCGCGGCGCTCCGCTGCCACTTCGTCGTGCAGCCGGGTCAGTTCCTTTTCGCGGGCGAGATGCGCCTTGCGGGCCGCGAGCCATTCCTCGCGGGAGACGGTCTTGTGCACTTGCATGGCCATGCTCCTCTACAGCAACGCGGCGTGATCGCCGACCGACAGATAGGCCGCCAGACGATCCAGGCACTGACCCCAACCCTCGTTGTGGGAATCGCGGTTTTCGACCGTATCGAAAGGTGCCTGATGGAAACTCAGCTTCGTCTTGCCGCCCTGGTCGGCAAAGGTGACGGTGATCAATGTCTCCAGCCCGCGCTCGCCATCCGTCTCCCAGGCGAAGGTGAAGACGATGCGCTCCGCCTCGACGATTTCCTGGTAGACGCCGGCCATGATGTGGTCGTTGCCTTCCGGCGAGCGGATGGTTGCGCGATAGGCACCACCAGGGCGGAAATCCATGGCGATGGAGGGTGCGGTAAAATCCTTCGGACCCCACCAGCGAAAGAGATGTTCCGGCGTCGTCCACACGCGGTAGACCAGGCTGCGGGGCGCATCGAAAACACGGGTGATGAGAAGCTCGTGGCCAGGCTTTTCCTTCAAGCTAGTTGCTTGTGTCATTTCCCTCTCCCTTCTGGATTGTCTGCAGATAAGCATCAAGCCGGTCGAAACTGCCCTCCCAGAACCGGCGGTATTCTTCGACCCAGCCGGCGATATCCTGCAACGGCCCGGCCTCGAGCCGGCAGGGGCGCCACTGCGCCTCACGGCCGCGCGCGATGAGCCCTGCCCGCTCCAGCACCTTCAGATGCTTGGAGACGGCAGGCAGGCTCATCTGGAACGGCTCGGCAAGCTCCGTCACCGAGGTTTCGCCGAGCGCCAGGCGGGCAAGGATGGCGCGCCGCGTCGGATCGGCGAGGGCTGCGAAAGTGGTGCTGAGGCGGTCGGTGGTCATTTCTAGAATAAACCAATCATTTAATTAACCCAAAGGTTAATTACCTCGCACAGCACATACTGTCAAGCAGTGGCCGTCAATCCTCGGCCGCACCGCGGTCAGTTGATATCCTGAAACGGGTTTGTTCAGCCGGGCTTCACTGCTACCGGCACCGGGCGATAGATGATCATGGGCGGTCCCCACATGTCGAAATCGGCGCTGCGCCGAAGCGCTGCCCGCCGATCAAGGTCCAGCCGTTGCAGGCATTCAGCAAAGGCGTCATTGCGCTTGGTGAAGCCGTAGGAACGGCATTTTTCCTCGTCCGCCGCCCGCCGCTGTTCGGGCGTCATCGTCGTGCAGCCGCCAACGAGCGCTGCCAGAGTCACCGCCAATACCATTCTGTGCCACATGACGAATCCTCCTCGCCTATAACTGGAGCAGAATTGTAGACTTAATTGCGGCGGAATATAGCGCTAGCCACGCCCTCTCATTGGGCCTGCGCGGGCGTCTTGTGGCGCCTGTTTACCGATGCCGGACGGCCCGCAAGCGAAAGCGCAGTCTCGCGCTTTTCGCGTGTCGCTACCACCTTGCCCTTGGCGATGACGCAGAGCCGCTCGGCGCGCAGGCGCAGCGCCTCGACCGGGTTGCCGGCATCGAGCACGACGAGGCTCGCCGTCTTGCCGACTTCGATGCCGTAATCGTCCAGGCCCATGATCTCGGCATTGGTCTTGGTCACCATGTCGAAGCATTGGCGCATATCGGCGGGGCTGGTCATCTGCGCCACATGCAGGCCCATGAAGGCGACATCGAGCATATCGGCGGTGCCGAGCGGATACCACGGGTCGAGCACGCAATCCTGGCCGAAGCCAACCTTGATGCCGGCCTTCAGCATTTCGGGCACGCGCGTCATGCCGCGGCGTTTGGGATAGGTGTCGTGGCGACCCTGGATGACGATGTTGATGAGCGGGTTCGGGCAGGCCGACACGCCGGCCTCGGCGATCAGCGGAAGCAGCTTTGAGACGTAATAATTGTCCATCGAATGCATCGAGGTGAGATGCGAACCATTGACCCTGCCCTGCAATCCGAGGCGCTGCGTCTCATAGGCAAGCTGCTCGATGTGACGCGACATCGGATCGTCGGTCTCGTCGCAATGCATGTCGACCATCAGGCCGCGTTTGGCCGCGATCTCGCAAAGCTCCGTCACGGAGCGGGTACCGTCTGCCATGGTGCGCTCGAAATGCGGGATGCCGCCGACAACCTCCACGCCCTTGTCGAGCGCGCGGATTGTATTTTCACGCGCTGTCGGCGAGCGGTAAAAGCCGTCCTGCGGGAAGGCGACGAGTTGCAGATCGATATAGGGCGCAACCTCTTTCTTGACCTCCAGCAGCGCTTCCACGGCCAGCAGCCGGTCGTCGCAGGTATCGACATGGGTGCGGATGGCGAGGAGGCCCATGGAGACGGCCCAGTCGCAATAATCGAGCGCGCGTTGCTTCACCGCTTCATGTGTCAGCAGCGGCTTGAGCTCGCCCCACAGAGCGATGCCCTCCAGCAGCGTGCCGGAAGCGTTGATGCGCGGAAGGCCGTAGGACAGCGTCGCGTCCATATGGAAATGCGGATCGACGAAAGGCGGCGAAATCAGATTGCCACGGGCATCGATCGCCGTGCCTGCGGTGACGTTCAGCTCGTGTTCGATCGCGGCGATCTTGCCGTCCTTGATGCCAAGATCAGCAACCACGCCGCTCGGAAGAATGCCGCCTTTGACAAGAATGTCGAAACTCATCTTTCGCCTTTCTGGTAGGGAATCATCAGCGCCTTGGGATAGGTGGCGCGGCGCGCCACCAGTATCAGCGCCAGGATGGACAGCGCATAGGGCATCATCAGGAAAACCTGATAGGGCACGACGCCGCCCGAAAGCTGCTGCAGCCGGACCTGGTATGCATCGAAGGCGGCAAACAGGATCGCGCCGAGCAGCGCCTTGCCCGGTCGCCACGAGCCGAACACGACGAGCGCAATGCAGATCCAGCCGCGGCCATTGATCATCTCGAAGAAGAACGAGTTGAAGGCCGACATGGTGAGAAACGCCCCGCCGACCGCCATCAGCGCGCTGCCGACCATGACCGCGCCCATGCGGATGCCGGTGACGCTGATGCCCTGTGCCTCCACCGCCGACGGGTTTTCGCCGGCTGCCCGCACCGCCAGACCTATCGGTGTGCGATAGAGTACCCAGGCGACGATGGCGACGGTTGCGAAGGCCAGATAGGTGAGCGGCGTCTGCGAAAATAGCGCTTCGCCGAGGATCGGTATTTTCGACAAGCCGGGGATCGGTAGCGGCTGGAACGGTTCGATCTTGG
The DNA here is from genome assembly GCF_003590645.1 of Mesorhizobium sp. DCY119. Lineage (NCBI taxonomy): Bacteria > Pseudomonadati > Pseudomonadota > Alphaproteobacteria > Hyphomicrobiales > Phyllobacteriaceae > Mesorhizobium > Mesorhizobium sp. DCY119. The sequence goes on from NZ_CP031834.1 coordinate 4,825,002, forward strand.
GCGGCGTCGTCACCTGCGGCAGGGCCAAGCGATAGGTGAAATAGGTGAGGCTCGTCGCCAGCAGCGTGATGCCGATGCCCACCACATGCTGCGACAGGCCGAGCGGCACGGTGAGCGTGGCATGAAGCAGGCCGAAGGCAGCGCCGGCAAGGGCGGCGATAAGCACCCCGGTCCACAGATCGCCGCCCGAATAGACGGTGAACCAGCCGGCGAAGGCGCCGACCGTCATAATGCCTTCGATGCCGAGATTGAGCACGCCCGCGCGCTCGCAGATCAGCTCGCCCATGGTGGCGAAGATCAACGGCGAGGCGATGCGGATGGCGGCGACCCAGAATGAGGCGGTGAAGAGGATTTCGAGGGCGTCGGTCATGGAGCGATGTCTCCCCACCTGCCCTCTGGCCCGAGCGGGGTTATACCCCCACCCCTAACCCCTCCCCACAAGGGGGAGGGGGACGATTTCGTCGCCTTGCCCACCAAGAACGTTGAAGACTGGGGCCGGATGTTCGTGCAGCAAAGTTCCCCTCCCCCTTGTGGGGAGGGGTTAGGGGTGGGGGTCTCTAAAGCGTGCATTCTATTCACCGCCACCTCACCCGGAACCGCGTCAGCAGGATCGCCGTGACCATGGTCAGCAGCGCCGTCGCGACCATCACCTGCGCGACATAGCTCGGCACGCCGGCGGTGCGGCTCATGGCGTCGGCACCAACGAAGATGCCGGCAACGAATATGGCCGAGGCGATGACGCCGAGAGGGTTTAGCATCGCCAGCATGGCAACGACGATGCCCGAATAGCCGTAGCCGGGAGACAGGTCGAGCGTCAGGTTGCCCTTGAGGCCGGACACTTCCGAAAATCCGGCAAGGGCGGCCAGCCCCCCGGACAGAAGTGCCGTCTTCATCAGTACGCGGTTGACCGGAATGCCGGCGAAGGACGCCGCTTCAGGATTATGCCCGACGGCGCGCATCTCGTAGCCGAGCACCGTCTTCTTCATGATGATCCAGGCGATGATCGCCGCCACCACGGCGATGACGAAGCCATAATGCAGGCGCTTGCCCTGGATGATGCGCGGTAGCTGCGCCTCGGCGATGACCTTGGAAGATTGCGGCCAGCCAAGGCCCATCGGGTCCTTCAGCACGCCTTCGAGCAGCATGGAGACGAACAATAATACGATGAAATTGAGCAGCAGCGTCGTCACCACCTCGTCGACGCCGAAGCGGGTTTTCAGCACGGCCGGGCCAAGCAGCAGAAGCGCGCCGGCAGCCATGCTGGCGATCATGATGATGGGGATGAGCAGATAGGACGGCAGCGGCAGCGCGCCGGTACCCAACACCACGGTTACGACGCCGCCGATATAGAGCTGCGCTTCGGCACCGATGTTCCAGAGCTTGGCACGGAAGGCGACGGCGACGGCCAGACCGGTGAAGATCAGCGGCGTGGCCCGCGTCAGCGTTTCCAGCAGGGCGAATTGCGAGCCGGCCGCGCCCTTGGCCACGAGATAGAACACCGAAAAAGGCGACGCACCGGCGGCAAGCACAAGCAGCGAGGTTATGATCAACGTCACGATGACCGCGCCGACGGGAAACAGCAGCGTGACGCCCAGCGACGGTGCGGGTTTGGGTTCAAGCCGCATGTCGAGCTCCGGCTTTCCCTCCCCCTTGAGGGGAGGGTGGCCGCGAAGCGGTCGGGTGGGGTCGTCCGCGCAGTGCTCGACGTTCCTTTGCGTCGAGCACTGCCTTGACCGACCCCCTCTGGCTGCTTTGCAGCCATCTCTCCCTCGAGGGGGGAGAAAGCGTCGCGCTGTGGATGCCCGCTATCACGCTGCCTGCCCCTCTTCGCCATATCCCGCCATCAGCTCCCCCAACTCGCGGATCGTCCGCTCGCCGCGTTTCGATGGCGAGGACAGCCGGCCCTTGGACATCACCAGAATGCGGTCCGACAGCGCCAGCACCTCCTCCAGATCCTCGGAGATCAACAGGATCGCAGCCCCCCTCTCCCGCGCCTCAAGCAACCGACGATGGACGAAGGCGACCGCGCCGACATCGAGCCCGCGTGTCGGCTGGTTAGCGAGGATGACCGCCGGATCGGGATCGAGCGCGCGGCCGAGAATGAGTTTTTGCATGTTGCCGCCGGAGAGCAGCCGGATGCGCGCATCGGGCGAAGGGCATTTGACGTCGTAGTCGCGGATGATCTCTTCGGCGAAATTTTTGGCCGCCTTCCAGTCCAGAAAGCCGCGCCGGCTGAAGCGCGCGGTGGCGTAGCGCTCGGCGATGACATTTTCGGTGACGCTCATGTCGCCGATCGTGCCGACAGCGTGGCGATCCTCGGGGATGCGGGCGACGCCTCCGCCAAGGGCCGCGCGCGGCGACCAGTCGCGCATCGACGCGCCCTGAACGACCACCTCGCCCGAGGCTGGTTTCAGTACACCGGCGATGAGGGCGGCGAGCGTCGCCTGCCCGTTGCCGGAAACGCCGGCAAGACCGGTGATCTCGCCGGCACGAAGCTCGAGCGACAAGCCGTCGAGCCGATGCGAAGAACCCTGCCCGGCCACTGAAACATTTTTCAACTCGAGCGCGACGGGGCCGATCTTCGGCTCAGCCACTTTCGGGCTGGCGACCTCCTGCCCGACCATAAGCGATGCAAGTTCGCTGCGGCTGGTCTCGGTCGTCACGCGCTCGCCGGCGAGTTTGCCCGACCGCAGCACCAGCACGCGGTCGCTGACGGCCATGACCTCATGCAGCTTGTGCGAGATGAAGATGATCGACAGCCCCTGCGCGACGAGAAGCTTGAGCGTGCGGAACAGCGCGTCGGTCTCGGCCGGCGTCAGCACCGCCGTCGGCTCGTCGAGGATGAGGATGCGGGCGTCGCGGTAAAGCGCCTTCAGGATTTCGACGCGCTGCCGCTCGCCGACCGAAAGCGTGGAGACCGTCGCATCGGCGTTCACCGCGAGGCCGAAATCGTTTGCGAGTTTCGCGATGCGCTTTCGCGCCGCCGCGCGGTCGAGGCGCAGTTTCCAGGCGCTTTGCGTGCCGAGCGCGATGTTTTCCAGAACGGTCATGTTCTCGGCCAGCGTAAAATGCTGATGCACCATGCCGACACCGGCATCGAGCGCGGCGCGCGGATCGCCGGGCGGAAGCTGCTTGCCGAAGACCTCGACCGCGCCTTCGTCGGCGACATAGTGGCCGAACAGGATGTTCATCAGCGTGGTCTTGCCGGCGCCGTTCTCGCCAAGCAGCGCGATGACCTCACCGCGATTCAGGTCAAAGGAGATGCCATTGTTGGCGACCAGCGGGCCGAAACGCTTGGTGATGCCGGACAGGCGCAGGACGGGGGCGGCCTTCCCTCCCCCTTGAGGGGAGGGTGGCGGCGAAGCCGCCGGGTGGGGTTGGTGCGGCAGGGCTCGGCGTCCTCTTCTGCATGACTTGTTCAAGTGAAGGTCGAGCATTTTTGCTACGACCCCACCCGACCCGCTCCGCGGGCCACCCTCCCCTCAAGGGGGAGGGATAGTTGCGCTAGCTCGACTTCGGCTCGTTGTCGTTGACCTCGACGGTAACCGACCCGTCCTTGATTGCCTTTTCCTTCTCAGCGACCTTTGCCATCACCTCGGCCGGCACCTTACCTTCGAACGTGCCGAGCGGAGCCAGCGAGCAGCCGCCGGCCTTCATGAAGGAGTAGACGCCGTAATCGTCGGCCTTGAAGGACCCCGCCTTCACCTCGGCGATCGCCTTGTCCAGCGTCGGCTCGAAATGCCAGAGCGCGGAGACAACCACGGTCTCGGGATAATCGGCCTGCGTGTCGATGACATTGCCGACCGCCAGAACCTTCTTCTCCTTGGCCGCGTCCGACACGCCAAAACGTTCAGCATAAAGCAGATCCGCGCCGCCATCGATCTGCGCGAAGGCGGTTTCCTTGGCCTTGGGCGGATCGAACCACGAGCCGATGAAGGCGACCTGGAACTTGGTGTCGGGCGCGCTTTCCTTCACGCCGGCCATGAAGGCGTTCATCAGCCGGTTGACTTCGGGAATGGGATAGCCGCCGACCATGCCGATGTTCTTCGACTTGGTCATGGCGCCGGCGATGATGCCGGAGAGATAGGACGCATCCTGGATGTAATTGTCGAACACCGAAAAATTCGGCAGGGCGGCGTCGGGCTTGAAGCTCGACCCCATCAGGAAGGCGACGTCGGGATAATCCTTGGCGACGCTGCGGGCGGCTTCCTCGACGCCGAAGACCTCGCCGAGGATAAGCTTGTGGCCGGCCTCGGCATATTCCCGCATGACGCGCTCATAGTCGTTGTTGGAGGTGTTTTCCGAATAGACATATTCGATGTCGCCACGTTCCTTGGCGGCGTTGGCCGCCTTGTGGATGCGGCTGACCCACTGCTGCTCGACAGGCACGGTGTAGACCGCGGCCACCTTGATCGGGTCGGCGGCGAGAAGTCGCGTCGGCAGGCCGGCGACAGTGGCAAGGGCTGCAGTTGCGCCTGCGGCCTTCAGCACCGAACGGCGCGAGAGAGACGAAAAATCGATTCCATTTTTGGGCATTTTTGACCACCTCTGGCTGTTACGGGCTCGAGCCAAGTCCCGGCCCGTTTTTTATCATTTGGTCAACGGTATTCGAATTTCCGAAACCCGGCAATCGCTCGAAAAAGCCTTTCGCCAATGGTCAACAAGATCCGATGTATCGGCATATTGCGGTCAGTATTTTTGGATTTTCCGCGGTCGGCGCCTATATCAGTAATAATATTCGCCGCGCCGGCATAAAAAGTCTCGGCAGTACGTCATGTACAGCCCTCTCCTTTTGCGCCGGATCGGTATTGCAGAGGTACTTATGTTCGCCGGCGTGATATCCATCAGTTTCTGCGAATGCCGATGCAACGGCGCAGACCCTGAAACGACACCCGGAAAGGACCAAGAAGAACATGGCAAAAAAGCCGAACTACGACCAGGAGCGCAGGGATCGCGATCGGATAAAGGCGGCCAAGAAGGCTGAGAAGGCCGAAAAGGCCAAGGCAGCGAAGACGGAACGCAAACCGGACGATGCGAACGAGGCGGAGGCCAAGTAGACGCGCTGCCGGAAATACAATCACTTAGCGAGGTAAGCGCTTCGCATCGACCGAGTCAGGAGTACGATCATGAAGCTTCACGCAGCTGAACAGAAAATCGCCAAGACCGACACCGCCGCACGCCAGATCATGAGTGCGGAACTGGTCGCTCGGGAAAAGAAAACCGCGCGCCTGAAAGTGCTTCGACTCCAAAAGGAAGAAGCCGCACGCGTCGAGGAGGCAAACAACCCAGCCCCGGTGAAGCGCGCGCCTCGCAAGAAGGCTCTGCCGAAAACCGCTTAAAGCAATGCCGCGCAAAAGCGTGCAGCGGTTTTGCGATAACGACATGCATAAAAACAAAGACTTAAAGCGCAAACGAACTTGAAAGATCGAGATGCGCTTTAAGCCACCGGTGCCTTGTCGCTCACCAGCACGTCCGCCTCGCGGGCGGCGGCGATGAAGGCCCGCCTGGCTGCCATGACCGGCTTGTCGCCGGCCTGGGCATCATGACAAGCCTGAAGCGCCGCACGGTGCTTCGGGCTTTTCTTTCCGGGCCAGCTGTTGAGAAGAAAATCAGACGCTTCGCGCGTTGTTTTCAGTATCAGTTGGTTGCCGGCGGCACCTTGTCTTACGGTAACCGGAACTTCAAATCGATCGCTTTGCATCCCTGCTCTTACGCCTTTGGTCTTGCGAAAGCGAGCACTTAGATGGCCGGGCTCTCGTACGGCGTCCTTTGCGGGGCAAATTCGATGCGCGGCGCCGAAGAAAACCGTTGAACGTTTCTTAACCCTTCCCGCAAACGCCCTGTAATCATAGCAAGACGGCATAAAGGAATGCCTGATATTGGCATGATTCTGGCAAGGCTTTTAGCCAGTGTCCCGTTTCGCAACGAGGACGCGGCCGAACGCAACAACCCCTTGCCCGGAACATGGTCATGATCGCTATCGCTACCGCGAAACTCTCCCGCCGCTCGCTGATCCAGGCACTTCTCGCCTTGCCGGCCTTCGCCCTCATCCGCAAACTTCCCGTTCCAGCCCCCGATCCCGACGAAATCGTCGAGGTGAATGGCTGGATCGTTCGGCGGAGCGACCTTGCATGATCTTCGACAGTTACGAGGCGTTTCGCGCGGCAACCTTCACGCCCAAGGTCTGCATCATGGGCTCGGGCCCGGCAGGCATAACGATTGCCCGCAAACTCGGCGCTGCCGGCATTCCGGTGGTGATCTTCGAGGCCGGCTCGAACGAGTGGACGGAGGAGTCACAGGACTTCTATCGCGGCACGACCGTCGGCGACCCCTATTTCGATCTCGACGTGACGCGGCTGCGTTATCTCGGCGGCTGCTCCAACCATTGGGCCGGCTGGTGCCGGGTGCTCGACGCCCATGATTTCACGCCCAAGGCCTGGGCGCCCGATACGGGTTGGCCGATCAGGCGCACCGATATCGAACCCTATCTGAAGGAAGTGCACGACATTCTCGACCTCGTCGAGTTCCGTCCGGATGCGCCGATTTCGGACGACATCAGCTGGGTGCAGCTCATCAAGAGCCCGGCGGTACGCTTCGCCGAGAAGTTTTACGGCGACCTCGACAAGAGCCAGAACATCGCCGTGGTGCTGAACACCTATGTTCGTGAACTGGTCGGCGACGGCAAGCGCGTGACCGGCGCACATATCTGGTCCAACGGCAAAGATGCGGGACAATTTACTGCCGACTATTACGTCCCCTGCACCGGCGGGCTGGAAAATTCCCGGCTGCTGCTGTGGTCCAACGAGCGCTCGAATGGCGGCGTTGTGCCGAATGCCACCGCACTCGGCCGCTACTGGATGGAGCATCCGCAGTTCGAAGGCGGCAATGCCATCCTTGCCGACTACGACGAATTCGAAGTCGACGGCGCCAACGAAGCCTTCTTCTCGCCAACGCCGGCGGCGATGGAACGCAAACAGATCATGAATTTCGGCATCAGGCTGATCGAGATGCCCTATCCCGGCGTCAAACGCCTGATCGCCGACCTTGCCTGCGTCGCACCCGACACCGCCGAATGGGCGGCCTATCAGCTCAGTCTCAATCTCCGCTGTGCCGCCCAGCTTTATGTCGGCTGGGAGCAGGCGCCAGATTTTTCCAACCACGTCGCCCTGTCGAAGACCGCTACCGACCATACCGGCGTGCCGCGCATTGAGCTCAACTGGAAGAAGCGCGAGATAGAGCGCCGCACGATTCTGGAAGGGTTGAAGCTGTTCGGCGAAACGATGGTCGCAAAGAATCTCGGCCGCGTGCGGCTGGCCGATTGGCTGGTCAAGGGCGAGGACTACCCCACTGACCAGGAGCTTGCCGGCCACCATCATATGGGCGGCACCCGCATGAGCGACGACCCGGCCAAGGGTATCGTCGACGGCGACTGCAAGGTCCACGGCATGGACAATCTCTATGTCGGCGGCTCGTCGGTGTTCGCGACGTCGGGGCAATGCAATCCCACGACGACGATCGTCTGCCTGGCCGCCCGGCTGGGCGACCATCTCAGTCACAAGATCGTCTGAACGGCGACCGTCGATCAGACCGTCGCGGGATCGAGCGGCGGCTCATCCTTGCGGCGCGCGATGATCGCGGCCAGATCCTCGTTCTGGAACGCGTCGCGCAGCGCCTCGAAGGACGGCAGCACGAAATAAGCGCGCTGGAACTTGTCGATCTCGTAAGCGGTGCGCATCACCGTTTCGAGCTCGAACGGCACATGATGCGCGTCCGGGCTTTCCACCGCGAACTGCAACTCGCTGAACGATGACATCAGCCCTGCGCCGAACGCCTTCAGCGGCTGGCCGGGCTCCTGCATCAGGCTGTACTCGGCGGTGTACCAGTAGAGCCGCGAGATCATGTCGTTGCCGCCCAGCGCAATGAGTTCGCTGGCCTTCGCGCCGTAAAGCTGCATGAAGTCGGCAAAGGCCGGCTGGGACAGCGCCGGCACATGGCCGAAGAAATCATGGAACATGTCGGGCTCGACGATGTAATCGAGTTCGTCCTTGGTGCGCAGCCAGTTGGTGACCGGGAAACGCCGGTTGGTCAGGTGAACGAAGAAAGGTTCGGCGGGAATGAGTCCCGGCACCGCGACGAGCTCCCAGCCGGTGAGCTTGCGCAGTTTCTTGCTGACTTCGTCGAAGTCCGGAATCCTGTCGACCAGACCGAGCGCCTCGACGCCATCAAGATAGGAGCGGTGCGCCAGCTTCCTTGTCAGCCTGGTCTGGCGGTCGCAGAGCGTACGCCAGACTTCCTGCTCGCTGTCTGTGTAATCGTAGTCCTGGCTGACGGTAAAATCGGAGCGGCAGACGGAATAGTCGCCACGCAACCCTTGAGCCGCACATTCGCGGGCATAGGTTTCGACGCTGATGTTCATGAGCAAATCCTCCACATGGACGAAAGATAACGCGGGAGGTCGAGCGATTTTTGCTTCAATGTTCACGCGATCGAGGAATTTGAGGTATATTGCACCCTAAACTCGAAATTGGAGTGGATATGCCTCAATTCGACGATTACGAGATCAAGATGCTCGATATCCTCCAGCGCGACGGGCGCAAGCCGGTATCGGAACTGGCGCAGGAAATCGGCCTCTCGACCACGCCCTGCGCGCGGCGTTTCGATGCGCTTCAGGAAGCCGGCGTTATCAAGGGTTTCGGCGCGGTCATCAGCCGGCGCGCGGTGGGGCTGACGGTGGAGGTTTTCATCCAGGTTCGGCTGACCAGCCACAGCGACGAATCGCCCGAACGCTTCATCGCCGCGGTGCAACGCATGGACGAGGTGTCGGCCTGCTGGACGATGACCGGCGACCACGATTTCCTGCTGCATGTCATGGTGCCGACAGTCGACGAACTCAACCATTTCGTCATGCACCGCTTGATGCGGCTTTCAGGCGTGCGCGACGTTCACACGCAACTGGTGCTGCAGAACATCAAAGGCCCGGGGCACGTGCCACTCGGGCATCTGCGGGGGTGATGCTGATCAAGCCGCTTCGACTTTTGGACCGGGGCGCGTCTGATCGCCTTTGCCCGCGAGCAATCCCTCGACGGAAATGTCTTCGTCGAGTTCTTCCCAATGCAGGCCACGGCTGCTGATGGTGACCTCTTCGCGTTGCGACGGAGAGGCGCGAAGAAGCCTTGGGAACCATGCGAGCGGAACACTCAAAGTGCGGCCATCAGACAGGTCGACCCACATGCTGTCCTGATCAAAGCGAACGCTGGTTGCCTTCACCAAAGAAATCATCCGTCGTCTTCCTCCTACGGAACGATCAGCGTTCCGGCACCATGCTCCGTAAACAGCTCCAGCAGCACCGAATGCGGCGTCTTGCCGTTGAGGATGACGACGCCTTCGACGCCGCGCTCGATGGCTTCGATGCAGGTTTCGACCTTGGGATCATGCCGCCGGAAATGGTGCCGTCCTTGATCAGCGCCTTGGCCTGGGCGACGGTCAATTCGTCGATGAGGTTCTTGTCCTTGTCGAGAACGCCGGGCACGTCCGTCAGGAACAGCAGGCGCGAGGCGCCGAGCGCGCCGGCGATGGCGCCGGCAAATGTGTCGGCGTTGATGTTGTAGGTGTGGCCATCCCGGCCCGGAGCCACCGGCGCCAGCACGGGGATCATCTCCGAGCGAGCAAGCAGGTCGAGCAGCGTGCGGTCGACCTCGACCGGTTCACCGACGAAGCCGAGATCGAGCACGCGCTCGATATTGCTGTCGGGGTCCTTGACCGTCTTGTGGGCTTTTTCGGCAAAGACCATGTTGCCGTCCTTGCCACACAGGCCGATGGCCCACTCGCCCTCGGCATTGATGAGCGCGACGATCTCCTTGTTGATGGAGCCGGCCAGCACCATCTCGACGATCTCGACGGTCTTTTCGTCGGTGACGCGCAGACCGCCCTCGAATTTGGATTCGATGCCCATCCTGGCCAGCATCGCCGCGATCTGCGGGCCGCCGCCGTGGACGACGATGGGGTTGACGCCGGACTGCTTCAGAAGCGCGATGTCGCGGGCGAAAGCCTGGCCAAGCTTGGCATCGCCCATGGCGTGGCCGCCATATTTCACGACGACGGTCTTGTTCTCGTAACGCTGCATATAGGGCAGAGCGGCCGATAGGAGATGCGCCTGCTCGGCAGCCGTGGCAGCTTTTTCCGTCGATGTCATGAGATGTCCCCGTCGGATGGAAATCGGCGGTTACTTAGCGGCAAAGGAGATTCGGAGCAATCGGTGGAAGCGAGAAAGCTGCGCTGGGGCTTCGCCGATCGCTGATGTTTCCAATGTTCACGACGCTGTGCACGGCACCTCGTCCTTCCCGCCTTAAATAAAGCCTAAACCGAAGCCTGTTTCATTCGGTAATGCGACATGCAAATGACAACGGCCCTCTTTCGAACCCTTCCAGCCTGGATGACCCGGCGCCAGTGAAGGACTCGATCCACTCAGCTTCGACTGCAGAACCCGCGCCGGATATCGACATGGCGTTGCTGGACCGGCTCCAGCGCTCCGCCCTCGACTACTTCATCGAATATTCGAACCCCGCAAACGGGCTCGTTGCCGATGCCACCAGCCCCGGCTCGCCATGCAGCATTGCGGCGGTCGGTTTCGGGCTCTCGTGCTATCCCGTCGCCGTCAGCCGCAACTGGATATCGCGAGGCGAGGCAATCACGAGAATCCTGGCCACGCTGCGGTTCTTCGAGCAATCGGAGCAGAGCCGGCACGTTCACGCGACCGGCTACAAGGGCTTCTACTATCATTTCCTCGATATGCAGACCGGACAGCGGGTCTGGAACTGCGAGCTTTCCGTCATCGACACGGCGATACTGATTTCCGGCATGCTGACGGCCGCGAGCTTTTTCGACGGTTCCGATCCTCGCGAAGCAGAAATACGCGCAAGTACCGCGCGCCTCTACAACCGCGTCGACTGGCGATGGTCGCAGGGAAAGGACGGGTTCGTCCGCCTGGGCTGGAAGCCGAAGGGCGGGTTTCTGCGGTTCAGCTGGAAGGGCTACAGCGAAGCCTTGCTGCTCCTTATCCTCGGGCTAGGCTCCCAACATTTCCCCTGCGCGAGGATGCGTATCGGCAATGGCTGGAGAGCTGCGACTGGCTCGATACGAAAGACGGCGGATATCTCTATGCCGGGCCGCTTTTCATCCACCTCTTCCCGCAGGCCTGGATCGATCTTCGCGGCCTAGACGACCCGTTCTCGGCGCGGCGCGGCATCGACTATTTCGAGAACAGCCGAAGGGCGATCGCCGAGCACCGGCGCTACGCGATACGCAACCCCAGGAGGTTCACGGGCTATGGCGAACACCTCTGGGGACTGACCGCCTGTGAGGGGCCGCGACGGCGGCTCGTGCTCAGGAACGGCGAGCGGCAGGGCTTGATGGGCTATATCGCGCGCGGCGCGCCGTCCGGCCCGGACGATGGAACCGTTGCCCCTGGTCCGGCCTCGCATGCCTGCCCTTTTCACCCGATGCGGGCTTTGACAACCTGACCCACATTCTGTCGCATTACCCCCGGCTGCTGAAGCATGGCCGCCTGCCGGACAGTTTCAACCCGAGCGTTCGCACCACCCATCCCGAGGGTTGGATATCGCCGCGCAGCGTCGGGCTGGATCAGGGGCTTATCGTGATGATGGTGGAGAATTTCAGAACCGGGCTGGTCTGGGACCTCATGCGCAAAAGCGAACCCGTGAGACGCGGGCTCGCTGCTAGCGGTTTCAGCGGCGGGTGGCTGGATCGAGTGTGACTACGCCGTTGCCGGCTTGAAGTTCAGGGCGACGCCATTGAGGCAATGGCGCTTGCCGGTCGGCTGCGGACCATCGTCGAAGATGTGGCCGAAATGACCGCCGCAGCGGCGGCAATGAACCTCGGTGCGGGTCATGAAAAGCGTGTTGTCTGTCTTCGTGCCTATCGCGTCAGGCAGCGACTGCCAGAAGCTCGGCCAGCCGGTGCCGGAATCGTACTTGTTCTCCGATGAATAGGCGGCCAGATCGCAACCTGCGCAATGGAAAATACCCTTGCGCTTCTCATGGTCCAGCGGGCTCGAGCCGGGACGCTCGGTGTCTTCCTGGCGCAGCACGGCGAATTGCTCCGCCGACAGGAGCTTGCGCCATTCATCGTCGGTCTTGGTAACCTCAAAGGTCTCGGCGATGGCATCCGTGGGCCTGCCCATGCGCCACAACGCCGTCGTGCCGGCCAGCAATGCGGCGGCTCCGGCACCTGCCAACAGAAAATCGCGGCGATTCATTTGGACATCTCCTCTTGCACGCAAACTATGTCACGCCGGCATCACGCGCCAATCAACTCCGATTGAGACTGATACGAAAACGCCCCGCATCATGGGCGCGCTTGAAGCGGCGATGCGGGCGTATCCGATTGCGCCGGGTCGCAGGAGCCCTATAGCTTCCTGGCGCAATCTAGGCCTGAGACGGCCTTCTAAACAGCGAGCCACCCATTACATCTTGGGCAGCAGCACCTTGTCTATGACGTGGATCACACCATTCGACTGCTTGACGTCGCGATGGTGACATTGGCGGTGTTGCCGTTCTCATCCGTGACGGTGACCTTGCCGCCTTCGTCCTTCAGCGTCAGTTCGCAGCCGCCGGCGGTCTTGGCCTGTGAGAGCCGCCGTCATCCTTGACCATTTCATGACCACGTCGGACGTCGCATTGGCGGCGATGACATGGCAGGTCA